>NZ_BAAHYN010000019.1:72500-85084 GCF_054657535.1 Desulfosporosinus burensis | reverse complement strand
ATACCCTCCGTTTTTCATAGCTTGCCGCCAGCGCTCTCTTATTACTGCGGCGATTGACTCTGCTATCGACTCAGCATCCAGTCCCTGGGCTAGTCCCGTTAAAAGAGAATTACATCCTAAAATTGCCTCTTCATGCGGTCCAGGCAGGGCGACTATACGCGCAATGCCCATCTGTCCCACGGCTATGCGTACACCCTCCTTGTGATGGCGACGGTAGTCCGGGGTAAATTTCAAAATCCACGGTGTGAACGCTTGCGGATCCAAACGTAAGATAGCTTCTATACTATAGTCTTTATCTTCGGCCCCAACTCCGCCAGTTGTTATCACCAAACCAAAACCCGCTTCTAAAGCCTCCTCAATACGAGCGGACGCTAGCTTGGCATTGTCTTCCAATACCCCTCCAAACCGTGCGGTGAAGCCCTGTTTTTCTAGTTGCTGCATTATATACGGCGAATTTGTATCCTCAATCTTACCGGCTATTACTTCTGTACCGGAAGCAAAGACTATTGCTCTCCGAGCCACCGCCTCGCTGACCTGCCTAGCCTGATCTGCCGAAGTTCTAAGCACCTCTCCAACTTCTTTTGGATCCAGTGCAATAAATCCTAAAACACCTTCCGAATGTATAGCTGCATTCGGCCCCATCAGGACTCCCTGAAGACTTGCCAAACCTTGGAGAATAGATTCTCCTTTGCCAGCTACCGCGTCCGGTTTGACTTTCTTTTGCAAAATGTCAAAAGCCAATAATCCCGGTCGCACGTCAACAACCATCACTTCCTCCGGCAGCAATCCCAGCGCTTGGGCAGCAACTTCTGCAACTTGACCTAGGTTAGCATTGTCCAAGTCAATATCATCGATCCAAAAGGTGGTTTTTTCCAAAAGATCCCATTCCATCATTAACGGTCCCCGCCTTCCACATCAAGACTAAAATCAAGTAACGGAGCATCAAGAATGGCCCGACCAACATCAATAATGTCTGGCCTAAGTGCTACGATGTCAGCTAATTCTTCCGCGGACACCCCGCCTGCAAAGGCCAACTGTACACTTTTTCGCCAGCCATCGGCTATAGCGGTAGACATAACCGCCTTAAGATCTTCCAGAATACCGGTATCAACCATCAAAATGCCTGCCCCAGCCTGTACTGCAGATCTAGCCTCTTCAACAATACCTTGCCCCTCCCCTCGCAATTGGGCAACTACTAGCCGATCCGGATCAAATAATTTTGCCCGAGCCACGGCTGCGCTAACTCCTCCAAACATCCGAATATAGTTTTTGTCTAAATAGACAAATGGTTGTTCGGACATCCGAAGGCCTGCCCCACCTGTAATAACCGCCTGGCGTAGTTCGCCCTTAGTAGCCTGACCTATCTTTTTCCAAGCACCGCAAACCACTTTAACCGGACTGGCCTTTTTTACTACGTTTGCAGCAGCAGTGGCTACTCCGGAAGGTTTTCCAATGGCTCCCATAAGGGTTTCCTCTGCCCTGGTAACCATCTCAGCATTGCCCCTCGCGGCAAATATCGCCGCACCGGGAATTAGCAACGATCCTTCCTGAGCCACCGAAATAACTTCCAACCCGAGGGAAATCGCTAGTTCGTTTACCCTAGCTACTCCTGACAGTATTCCATTTTCTCGAGTTCTGATCGAAAACGAATAAGACCTCTCTTTGAGTGGTTCAAACAGAAACTCTCTCAACTCCATAGCATTCACCTCCCTCATATCATTTCTCTTTCTTAGGCCCTATATCCCAGACTAGTCGAGATCTCCTGTCCTATCCGAACCATCAAGTTCACGATGGATTCAAGCTGCCCTCCGTCAAACCGTGACGACGGTCCAGATACGCTAATCGCGGCACAAACTTTACCAGTATGATCCCGCAACGGCACTGCTACACAACGCAAGCTTTCCATAATCTCTTCATTATCCATTGCATAACCCTGTTTTCTGACTAGATTCAGCTCTTCTTCCAACCGACTGAAGTCGGTGATCGTGTTTTTGGTATAGCGGGATAAACCCTTGGTGGCAATTATACGTCTTACCTCATCAATCGGAAGATTTGCCAAGAAAACCTTGCCTACACCAGTACAGTGAGCTGGCAACCGTGTACCGACTTGCGAGACAATTCTTAAAGATTTTGTACTCTCTCGCTTATCGATATATAAAACCTCACCTTTGTCTAAAACTACCAGGTGAACGGTTTCTCCCAGTCCATCTACCAGAGTTTGAATGAATGGTGCAGCTACTCGACGCACATCCCAGCTATTGGCAACAATATTCCCAACTTCAAAGAGTCGAATTCCTAGACGGTATTTACCGTCCAAAGGGGACTGCTCTATATAACCAAAATCTCTTAACGTAGCCAATAGTCCGTAGGCTGTACTTTTAGCCAACTGCATCTCCTTAGCTATGTCTCCCAGAGACATCTCCCGCTGGTGCTCAGCAAGCACATTCAGAATCATAAGTGCTTTAGCCACTGACCGAACCTGAGTACCCGCAGTAACCGTCGGAAAATCTTCAGTCAATTTACCTTACCTCCTTTCCAAAACATTCATTTTTAATTTTTAAATCCTGTAAATTCAACTGACTTCGAAATGTTCCGTTCGTTATTATTAACAAATAGTTACTTTCATTTTTGGTCAGCCCTTCTAATTTTTTATACTAATCCCAGTTCTTTTAATTTATCTACTGTTGGGATACCTTGAGAATCCCATCCCCTAGCAATATAGTATTCATCCAACATTTCATTAAGGGGCGGTAAATTATTTGCAGCCCCGCCGGTAGCCCGGGAGTTTTTCAAAATACGGTCTGGCAATGTATCCATACTGCGGTCCACACCACACTTGATGTTATAAAGACGCTTCAGATTGAAAATCCGTTCTCCAATACGCATTAAGCTTTCGACATCCCACTCCGAACCGGTCGCTAAAGAAAGCCATTCAGCTAACACAGTTGGAGTAATTCCCCCAGTCATTAAAAACTTACAAACTGCAAGTGAGTCAAATACCATCATTAAGTTCTGTGTCTTCGCAACTAGCGCTCCTTTACCCTGGCTGGAAAATCTATCGAATGATTCAGCGATTCCCAGATCAGGCATTGTTAAGTTGCGTTCAAATGCGTGACTAAAGGCTTCTAAATGATCTGCTCCCCGGTTAGCCGTAGCATACCCTAATGCAAGGCTGTTATATGCCCTCGGGTCATGAGCAGGAAAACTTAAACCTTTGGCAGTCATACCAATATCGTTGACAATTTCACCGTATCGTTGGGCAAGGGCAGGAAATCCTTCTGCTAATACAGCACCAAATCCTGTTCCTTCACCCATTTCTTGAATCAACCCAATTAATGCTTCAGCATCACCCCAGCGAATCTCTCTCCCGCCTGTATCCTGCTTGCCAATAACCCCTTTTTCATAAGCCTCCATACTGAATGCAACAAGATTGCCCACCTCGATAGTATCTATTCCATAGCGGTTACAAAGCTCATTGGCATAACAAATAGCTTCCAAATTATCTATAAGACAGGAGCCGCCAAATAAGCCTAACGTCTCATATTCGGGGCCGGCGCCACGCACGCTGTTATAAAGACCCTTGTCAATAGCCACCCGTCGTCCACAACCTATTGGACAACCTGCACAATGAAAGCGCCCAGTCGAATATGTCTCGGCAAGCCGGGGACCACTAATTGATTTAGCCCCTTCTTCCCATGACCCTTCGGTCCAATTCTTTACTGGAAAATCTCCTAACTGTTCACAAGGAAGTACTAGGACTGGAGTGCCAAAATTAGTTAAACCCTTCGTTTTTTCAGTGATCTCTGGGACTACTTCTTTAATTCGTTTTAGTAACTCATCCTTATAAGCTAAAACCGGGGTATTATTGCCATAAACAGCTATAGCCTTTACCCTCTTTGAGCCTGCTACAGCACCCAACCCACACCGTGCAGCAGTTCGTCCTTCCCTGCCGTCTGTAAATAAACCGGCGATCTTAGCCATCCTTTCTCCAGCAGGACCTATTGAGCATACTTCAGCTTTCGGATCGGTCAGCTGCCGAACTGCTTCCTCTACCTCATAGGTATCCAAACCCCATAAAGAACCAGCCGGGCGAATCTCGACTCTCCCGTCATTGATCCACAAATAAACCGGTTCCGAAGCCTGTCCAGTAAGGATTAAAGCATCATACCCTGCTCGTTTAAGGGCTTTACCCCAAGTGCCGCCTACACTGGCTTCCCCCCAGATGCCAGTTAGTGGAGATTTAGCTGCAATACAATGACGTCCCGACGACGGTATTACTGTTCCGGTTAAGGGACCGGTAAAGAAACCAAGGATATTTTCTGGACCCAGTGCATCAGCATTGGCTGGCACCCGCTGAAAGAGTGTTTCTACCGCCCAACCGCTGCCCCCGATCCACTTTTTGGCCATTGTTTCAGAAACATTTTGGGTATGCCACTGCCGTTTAGTTAAATCTACCCACAAAATCTCACCAGCATAACCGCCTAACACTTTATCCATCGCCTTTTTAACCTCCTGCCATTTGAATAAGAATTTTAACGGTTTGGCCAGTTTGTAAAACGTAGTCATTGATAGCCACGTCATTCTCAACGATAGCAAATACCGCCTGCTCGCTATAGTCGCCAAAGATTCTCCCGGTTTTTAGTTCACCTAGTAGACCTCCAATTGTAAATCCGTCCTGAACTTTCATTTGTTTCCGTTCCGTACCATCCGGAAATTTTAAAGGAGGATATAGTTGCACGGTAATAATCAAGTTCTCTCCTCCAGCTGCATTAGATTACCACTAAAATCTGTCTTTACCTTTTTGGCGGTGGAGATACCACCCGAACAATAGATTTTGTTAGATATTTTTTGGGGTAGTCTTTTTTATAAAAAAACCACCCCACGGATTCGTCATATAGACAACTTCAATCTAAAAGGCTTTTTTCAGTAATGCCAAAATATCTGTTTCGTTTGCGCCGCGAGTATTAAATTTCAGTTGTACACTTTTTAATGCATCTCTGGCAACCACATGAAGTAAATCTTCTTTAGCGCCAATATCCCTTAGCCTATTCGGGATTCCAATGTCATTACACAATTCCTCAACAGCGGTAACCGCTTGACGTGCTAACGAGCGGGTATTTAGTTCTTTGTCATTTACGTCCATTAGACGTGCAACGACAGCTAATTTATCGGCAGCAGTAACGCTGTTGTATTCCATCACGTAAGGAAGCATAACAGCATTTGCTATGCCATGCGCAATATGGAAGTGGGCTCCTAACGGACTGGCGATAGCATGGCTCAAACCTAAAAAGGCGTTATTAAACGCGATACCGGCCAGTAATGAGGCTTGTAGCATATTGCCTCGCGCTTGAATGTTGTCGCCACGCCACACAGCAACCCGCAAATTCTTACTAATTAATTCTATAGCCTGCAAAGCTAAGCCATCTGTGGCCGGCTGTGCATTCGTTGATGTATAAGCTTCAATTGCATGGGTCAACGCATCCATACCTGTCGATGCCGTAATCCCACGAGGCAGTGTCAAAGTAAGGGCAGGATCGAGAACTGCTACTCTTGGTGCTATCAAGGGACTGGAAATGGTAAACTTCTCATTATTTGCTGAATCACTCATCACTGCAAAAATTGTAACTTCACTACCAGTACCAGCAGTTGTAGGAACTGCTATCACCGGAATTCCAGGATATTTCACCTTGTTTACTCCGGCAAAATCTTTCAAATTACCGCTATTAGTAACCAACAACGCTGCGGATTTGGCAGCATCCAGTACGCTGCCTCCCCCAATAGCCACTATCACGTCAGCACAAAATTCCTTCGCTAGTTCGGCTGCCTTGGCAGCAGTAGCAATACTTGGATCTGATTCAACCTCTGCAAATACTTGGACTTCTATTCTGGAACGGTTTAAGGACTCGATAATTCCTTTATGAAGTTCAGCCTTAACTACTCCAGGGTCGGTAATTACCAAGACTTTCTTTGCATTGAATTCTAATGCTTCTCGTCCCAATTCATTAATGGAACCTATCCCAAACAATATCTTCGTTGGTAATTGAAATACATGTGCCAATATAGTCACCGTCCATTGCTCTAAATTACCCTTTGTCGGGCTCAACATTTCGAAGATACATAATACAGTTTAATGTTTAAAAATCATGTTAGGTAAGAATGTCACCAAATCTGGAACATAAGTTATGACCATTAACACTGCAACAGCAGCGCCCACCCATACCCAGATAGGTTTGATCATCTTTTCCAAAGGTGTCTTGGTGACAATTGAAGTTGTAAACAAAGCTACACCAACAGGAGGGGTAATTAACCCAATTACTAAATTTATACTTACTACCATTCCAAAGTGTAATGGGTCAATTCCGACAGCTGTGATAATCGGTAAAAAAACCGGTACTAAGATAATGATGGCCGCTACCGTTTCCATCACCATACCTACAAGTAGAAGAAAAATGTTGATTAACAGCAAGAGCATATACTTATTAGTAGTCAAGGACAGCATAAACTCTGCTATTTTCTGAGGAACTTGGTCTAGAGCCATAGTCCAGCCCATAATATTGGCCATCGCTACAATAATCATAATTGAAGCGCTAATAACTCCGGTTCGTTCGAGTATAAACGGTATATCAGCCCATTTTAACTTTTTGTAGACTACCGTCCCCAAAATAACAGCCACTACAGAAGCTGATGCCGCTGCTTCTGTCGGGGTAGTAATCCCCCCTAAAATCCCCCCTAAAATAACTACCGGTACTAGCAATGCGGGAGACGCTTTAACAATACTTTTACCCACTTCAGACAGTTTAACTTTAGGTTGTACCTTCCAGTTTTCCCGTTTGCCTGTCGTCCATATAATAATAAAGTAGGATAGGGCAATTAACAGGCCAGGTACGATACCGGCCATGAACAATTCACCGATAGAGAGGTTGGCCGCTACACCATAAACAATGAAAATCATACTGGGCGGAATGATAGGTCCTAAAATTGAGGTCGCCGACGTTAAACAGGCGCTAAAAGAGGGATCATAACCGTCCTTAATCATTTCCGGATGCATTACTTTACCTAAAAGAGCGGCGGCAGCATTAGCTGATCCTAATAATGCCCCCAGGAAAACACCTACGATAACAGTAGAATAAGCCATGCCTCCTCTGATATGACCGATTAGCGCGCGGGCCATATCTGCTAACTTTTCGGTAACCCCACCAAACCCCATTAGTTCTCCTGCCAGAACGAAAAGAGGAATCGCCAACAGACTAAAGCTATCAGTCGCGGCGTACATTCTTTGTGGCAGCATTGCTAACAGCGTAGGGTCACCCATACTTAAAGCATGAATTACACCCGTTGCTCCCAAGGCAAAGGCGATTGGTAAGCCAATAACAATAGTGACAATGAATGTCAAACCCATAATTGCCATTTATTCACCTAACCTCCCCGCCAAAATTTTTACGAGCTTTACAATTGACTGGACAAACATAATTCCAAGTCCCACTGGTACCCCCAAATAAACGTAATTCATAGGTATATTCATAGCTGGTGACTTTTGCATAGTTACACTGGGTAAACCAATTAGCAGTAAACCATAATACAACAAAAACCCGATTAATACAGTATTCGTGATATCCACAAGTATAAATACGTTTTTTTGCGCTTTAATGGGTAATTTACTTATAAACAAATCAACATAAGCTAATTCCTTTGCCCTCAAGGCCACGCCAGCACCGATAAAGGACATCCAGACTAAAGCGTAACGCGCCAGTTCTTCTGTCCAAATTAAGGGGTGCTGTAAAAAGTAACGCCATACTACTTGTGCTACAATAGCTAGAGTCATAACCGCTACACTAATTTGAACAATCCACCTAGCAAGCTTGTCCAAGCCCTTACTGATTGTTTCTAAATATCCCATGCCTTGTTCCACCTTCTTTTGGTTTGATTAGACACGGGGGCCTGGGAAATACCCAGTCCCCCCAAAAGTCTTGCTGTTATTTTGTACTGCGGGCCGCCTTTACAAATTCAGCAATCAAGGGATCCACTGCGGTGTATTTTTGCTCTACATCTTTAGTTGCTTCGATAAATTTGGCCACATCCGCCTCTGAAAGTTCCGTTATCTTCGCTCCTTTGGCCTTCAATTGGTCAACGGCATCTTTTTCAATCTTTTCAATATCCTTGATATTTTCATCGATGACTTCTTTAGCCGCTTCCTGAATAATCTTCTGATCTTCCGGCGACAGGGCATTAAACTTGGCAGTATTAATCATAAGAACAGCAGGCCAGGTAAAGTGTCTTTCTACAGTAATGTTTTTGGCAACCTCATAATGTTTCTCCATTAAGATGGCGCTATAGTCCATTTCCAAACCGTCAATTACTTTATTCTGCAGGCCACTGTAAATTTCGCCGTAAGGCATCGGAGTAGGATTGGCTCCGAGAGCTTTGAAAATATCCACGTGCAAGGGTGTTTCAGCAGTCCGGAATTTCAGACCCTTCAGGTCTACCGGAGATTGAACAGGCTTGTTAACGGTAACTAAATTACGGAAGCCTGCGTTATACACAGCCAAACCCTTAACATTATTCTTTTCCAAGCCTTTTAAGAGGTTTTCGGTAGCTGGACCTTTGATAACCTTAGCATATTGATCCCAACTCGTGAACAAATATGGCATCTGCAAGGCCGTCATCAGTGGAGTAGTACCACTCATCGGCGCGGCTGATATTTCAGCCATATCCAAAGAACCCTGCTGAACCTGTTCAAACAGCTGGCGGTCATCACCTAACTGTCTTGCCGGATAAACGGTAATTTTGATGCGTCCATTGCTCTTTTCTTGCACCTTTTTAGCGAACTTTTCTACAGCTACATTCATAGGATGAGCAGGCTGCACGACATTAGCTAATCTTAGGTTAATTGTGTCTTTCTTGTCTCCTTGGCCCTGCTGTGCGTTATTTTTACCACCGCAACCTGCCAGAGATATTATTAATAGCCCAACCATCAGAAATACAACTAATGACTTCCCACTTTTTCTCTTGTTAAACATTTAGCATCCTCCCCAATTATCTTCTTTTTGTCTTACTCAGGCTTTCTCTTAACCACGAAATGGTCAATGACTAGGATTAACGCAGGGGCAACCGCAGCGATAAAGATGTTATCAATTGTTTTAAGCTGAATACCAGCCACCACAGCATTACCCAGTGGGCCGCTATTAATGAAAGCGAACCAAAAGATGGTAGCCAACGTGGACAGGATCAGGCTCCACATGGCTCCCTTCTTGGAATTGTATCGTGGGGCGTAAAAGGCGAAGATTGCCACAACAGCTAGGATGGTACGTAGTGCCCGGGCGAAGAACACGACCTTTAACAAGGCGGGTACGAACAGGGCAAACGGCACAGCTGCCAAGCCAAGGACGACCGCCAAGCTACGGCTCCAATTCAGACTAGCCTTTTCGCTGGGCTTAACAAAGGGGATTACGAAGTCTTTCATGACAAGGGCGGTGGAACCCAGAGTGCAGGCCAAGACGGTCACGAAGGTCGCGGCTAGAATACCGGCTACTACCACGCCTGCCAACCACGGACTCATGTGGCCCAGGAACTCGGGAATAGCATTAACTGACTTAATCGTAGGAAATAAGACCTTGGCAGACATACCCGCATACGCTGCCAAAAAGCCGATGGGTACAATCGTCACGGCGGCGATCAGGCTAGCCTTCTTGGCCTCGGCTTCTGAGGTCAAGGACGAGATACTTTGGAGAACGTACTGAGTGGAGAACACTGCGCCAATGTTGGCCAGGGTCCAAGCTAAAAGGGTGGAGTAGCCTATATTTTTAGCCGTCCAGTATTTAGCTGGTAGCTGCGCCAGGGAAACGTTCGGGGTTCCTTTTAGAAGCCCATAAGCCACGAAAGCGACCACGATCAGACCAATGTACTTGAAGGAGGCGTGAATGAGGTTGGTGTAACCAACGCCGCGGATACCGCCCAGAGACACGATTATGACGGTAATCACCGCCAATAATAGGACAGCGGTAGGGATGGACACTCCCAGCAGCTTGGCCACGGTCGCGCCACCGCCGGTGTACATAGAGACGTTAACCAAAGTCAGGGCCAGAATCATCACGACAGAGGCGAAGATCCTTATGCCATCTCCGTAGGTTTTACTAAGCACGCCGGAGATAGTGTATTCACCTGACGCCTGGATCTTGGGCGCCAACAGGAAAGCGTAGAACAGGAAACCGATACCTAATGAAACCAGATTCCAAGCAGCCCAGATACCTTTCTCGAAACCGGTCTGAGCAGTACCCAGGGTAGACCCAGTGCCGATAAACTCAGACATTAGCAAGATTCCTATCACAGCCGGGCCCATCATCGCTTTGGCCGACATCATGCTGCTAGTGCTTTTAGTGTACTTAATGGACCGAACGCCTACCAGGGTAGTAACGATAATATAAAGGACAGCTATACCTAGAATAATTCCCATACCTTGAACCATAGTACTTTTTCCTCCCTTTATTAAAAATTGACTCTCGGCATTCGCCGGGCAGTTGGGACAAGAGTTTCCTTGAAACAACCTTATAGCATTCCGCCCTCTTTTAGTGGGAGATATTTGTTTTTATAAAGATAAATTGGAAATTCTCGAGTGATTTAATTTTTTCAAAAACCTCAATATACAACCTGAAACACTTAACTTTCTCAAACACCGGACTCCATAATCGCATGACAGAGATATATATCCTTCGTTTGCATAATATTGGGTAGTCTATTTGGAGTCTTTACTGATTTTACATGAAAAGTACTAAAATTTCGTTCTAGAGCATCTCCGTAAGCATTATTCTCGTTATCGTCAACAAGGACTGGCCGCTGGTCGTAAAATTCTGGAGAACCGATTTGTCTTACATCACCACGCTACTTCAGAATGAGTATGCCGCCAAAGGTCCTGAACCTCGCGATCCGGCTTCTATGCTACGTTCGTAACCTTCTTTTTCTCATGCCAAGCCGGAAATCGGCGTTACTTTCTACTTCTTCAAACGTCTTTGGGCTGCTAGCTGGAACAGCCTGCTGCGAATAGTAACTACGACTTGCCTTTATATCCAAGACTACAGCCCGCTTCCAGGCATGATGTGTCAGTCTTGTCATCAGTTCCGTTGAATTCAAGCAACGTTTTACCTTGGGCATGATGAATAAAATGCTGTTGAATGCCGCTCATGATGCTGATGCCATTTATCACCTACTTGTTCATCAAAACACCGAACCGTTTATTGATCTCAACTGCCGACTAGTAGAGATATACTGATTTCACCGAAGGGCATTTCCATTTGCTCCATAGGCTTATAGATGAAACCCAACGGTCATGACAGCACACGACATCTCAATAAGTGGAGTTGTCCGCTTTCCTACGTTACCCGTTGTTCCTGCTCCGACCCTTGTTCCGTAGCAAAGTACGGGAGTACCTACTACACCAATAGGTTGGACAACATACGGCTGTTTACAAAGACATCTCGCAACTTGGAAAAATGACCTTGATTTACAGGCGTCGCCCTTCCATCGAGCGTTCAAACAAGCGCGAAAAAATAGATTACAAGCTGGAATCAGGACGGCCTCGTTCAACAAAAATGTGTACGTACGTCTCTACGGCATCATGATGTGTCAACACATGGATGCTTGGTGTTCTCATCAAAAGGAGAGCTTTGCTGGTCTTGAATCGTTGATTTTCCCAAAGACAGCTTAACGATCTTTGTCTTTATGGGGAGACAGTGACGATTGTTAAGTGGTTCTAACAGAAACTCTCGCAACTCCATTGCAATCACCTCCTTCATAATATCTTTATTTTTTTTATGACCTATATCCCAGACTTGTCGAGATCTCCTGTCCTATCCGAACCATCAAGTTCACGATAGATTCAAGTTGTTCTCCGTCAAACCGTGACGACGGTCCAGATACGCTAATCGCGGCACAAACTTTACCAGTATGAGCCCGCAATGGTACCGCTACACAACGCAAGCTTTCCATAATTTCTTCATTATCCATTGCATAACCCAGTTGTCTAACTAGATTCAACTCTTCTTCCAAGCGACTGAAGTCGGTAATTGTGTTTTTGGTATAGCGGGATAAACCCTTGGTGGCAATTATACGTCTTACCTCACCAATCGGAAGATTTGCCAAGAAAACCTTGCCTACCCCTGTACAGTGAGCTGGCAATCGTGTACCCACTTGCGAGACAATTCTTAAAGATTTTGTACTCTCCCGCTTATCGATATACAAAACCTCACCTTTGTCTAAAACTACCAGGTGAACGGTTTCTCCCAGTTCATCTACCAGAGTCTGAATGAATGGGACAGCTACTTGACGCACATCCCAGCTATTGGCAACGACATTCCCGACTTCAAAGAGTCGAATTCCTAGATGGTATTTTCCATCCAAAGGGGACTGCTCTATATAACCAAAATCTCTTAACGTTGCCAACAGGCCGTAGGCTGTACTTTTAGCCAACTGCATCTCCTTAGCTATGTCACCCAGAGACATTTCCCGCTGGTGCTCAGCAAGCACATTCAGAATCATAAGTGCCTTAGCCACTGACCGAACCTGAGTACCCGCAGTAACCGTTGGAAAATCTT
>NZ_BAAHYN010000019.1:0-67500 GCF_054657535.1 Desulfosporosinus burensis | reverse complement strand
AAAGTGAATTCTTTCGACTTTACTAGATTATTTCTCTATGCAGTTTTCAAAGAACATGTCTGGCCTTAGTTCTAAGAACGTCTAACCAATCAAAAATATAGGATTGCTAGTCAAGCATTTCTGCCTTCCCTCAATCCTTTGTGAGTGAGGTTCCATTCTTAATCAAATTGCTTCGATTGTTCCTGGTCTCTCAAAACTAAACAACAGCTCTATCCAATGAGTTGCCGATCCCTCGGCTTGAGTCTTTAAGACTCTAATGATCTCTCGCCAGACTTTAAGTCCTTTAAAAGAATCGACCCTTAGGATGTTCGTTTAAAACCGAAGCTCTAAACAGTTCTCCTTAGAAAGGAGGTGATCCAGCCGCACCTTCCGATACGGCTACCTTGTTACGACTTCACCCCAATTATCGGCCCCACCTTCGACGGCTAGCTCCAATCCAGAGGTCAGAACTCAGATGCCTTTTCAGAGATCGGTTATCAGAGGCCAGATGTCAGATGCATGTAGTCTATTTAGACTAACTCTACTCTGACCTCTGGCTTCTGACCACTGACTTCCGTCTTGGCTTCTGCCCTCTGTCCTCTGGACCGGTTACCTCACCGGCTTCGGGTGTTGCAGACTTTCGTGGTGTGACGGGCGGTGTGTACAAGGCCCGGGAACGTATTCACCGCAGTATGCTGACCTGCGATTACTAGCGATTCCGACTTCATGCAGGCGAGTTGCAGCCTGCAATCCGAACTGAGACCGGCTTTCTCGGATTTGCTCCACCTCACGGCTTTGCTTCCGTCTGTACCGGCCATTGTAGCACGTGTGTAGCCCAGGACATAAGGGGCATGATGATTTGACGTCATCCCCACCTTCCTCCGGTTTATCACCGGCAGTCTGTCTAGAGTGCTCGACCTTACTCGTTAGCAACTAAACACAGGGGTTGCGCTCGTTGCGGGACTTAACCCAACATCTCACGACACGAGCTGACGACAACCATGCACCACCTGTCTCTACGCTCCCCGAAGGGCACTCCCTAGTTTCCTAGAGATTCGTAGGATGTCAAGCCCTGGTAAGGTTCTTCGCGTTGCGTCGAATTAAACCACATGCTCCACCGCTTGTGCGGGCCCCCGTCAATTCCTTTGAGTTTCAACCTTGCGGCCGTACTCCCCAGGCGGAGTGCTTATTGTGTTAACTGCGGCACAGAAGGGGTCGATACCCTCTACACCTAGCACTCATCGTTTACGGCGTGGACTACCAGGGTATCTAATCCTGTTTGCTCCCCACGCTTTCGCGCCTCAGCGTCAGTTACAGTCCAGAAAGTCGCCTTCGCCACTGGTGTTCCTCCACATATCTACGCATTTCACCGCTACACGTGGAATTCCACTTTCCTCTCCTGTCCTCAAGATCCCCAGTTTCCGATGCACTCTCAGGGTTGAGCCCTGATCTTTCACACCAGACTTAACGATCCGCCTACGCGCCCTTTACGCCCAATAATTCCGGACAACGCTTGCCCCCTACGTATTACCGCGGCTGCTGGCACGTAGTTAGCCGGGGCTTCCTCCTTGGGTACCGTCATACTGACTCAATATTTTCAAATCAGTCATTCTTCCCCAAAGACAGTACTTTACAATCCGAAGACCTTCATCATACACGCGGCGTTGCTCCGTCAGACTTTCGTCCATTGCGGAAGATTCCCCACTGCTGCCTCCCGTAGGAGTCTGGGCCGTGTCTCAGTCCCAGTGTGGCCGTTCACCCTCTCAGGCCGGCTACTGATCGTCGCCTTGGTAGGCCTTTACCCCACCAACTAGCTAATCAGACGCGGGTCCATCCATAATCGGTAGCATTTTCAGAGGCCACCTTTCCTTAAACGCTGATGCCAGCATCTAAGATTATCCGGTATTAGCCCTCGTTTCCAAGGGTTGTCCCGGCTTTATGGGTAGGTTACCCACGCGTTACTCACCCGTCCGCCACTCCGGTTGTCAGATGTCAGAAACCGGATGCCAGATTAGGGTTTTTCCCTTCTGGCTTCTGGCCTCTGTCATCTGACTTCCGGCGTTCGACTTGCATGTGTTAGGCACGCCGCCAGCGTTCGTCCTGAGCCAGGATCAAACTCTCCAAAAAAAGTTATTCAAACTTCTTAACTTGAAGAAGATGATTCGCTCATGATTTATTTTGAAACTCTTGCGAGTTTCTCTCATTGGCTGTCCTTGTTGTTTAGTTTTCAAAGACCAAAGATCATGTTTGTGGCTGTTTAGGCCGGAATTACATATTAGCATTTTCAACTCTCGTTGTCAACAACTAATCTAAAATATTTTTAACCAAGTAACTCAAAGTCTTAACTTCTTGCACTTTTCGATCAATATGCGTCATAATGGCGCTCGGTTATAATAGCATTTTTGGAGTTTGATGTCAACAATAACTTTTATATTGACTATATATGAGATTTCCTTAGGAGAATATTATATGTAATAACCCAAAAATAGGTTATCAAGACTCTTGATTTGCAATTTTATACAAATTAATCTAAACTAAAAGGACATTAATGCTTCTTCGGCCTAGAAATATCCCATTTTTATGGAACTTAAATTTTTAAAGGATTTAAGGAAGGGGGATTTATATATGCTTGGTGATATTAACGAATTTTTAAAACAGAATTCTTGGGCTGTGATCGGTGTATCCAGTAACAAGGCTAAATATGGCTACAAGGTTTATAACCAACTTAAAAAAACGGGTTACTCAGTTTATGCAATCAATCCTGGTCTTGATAATATCGATGGAGATCCTTGTTATCCTTCTTTAGCTTCATTACCGAAACGGCCTGATGCTGTCAGTCTTGTGGTTCCACCTAAAATTACGCAACAAGCCGTCCAAGATTGTATCGACCTTGGAATCAAGCGAGTATGGATGCAGCCCGGTAGTGAAAGTCAAGAGGCTATCCAAAACGGAGAAGAACATGGGATAGCCGTAATTCACGACCAGTGTGTGTTGATCCAAACACGCAACAAATTAATATGAATTCCAGGTTATTTGAACATACAAAAACCGCGCCTAAGGCGCGGTTTATTAACTTAATGGAGCGGGTGACGAGAATCGGACTCGCGTAACTAGCTTGGAAGGCTAGCGCTCTACCATTGAGCTACACCCGCATATATTGGTAGCAGGGGGGGGATTTGAACCCTCGAATGAGCGGGTATGAACCACTTGCCTTAGACCACTTGGCTACCCTGCCATGGCTCCCCGAGTAGGACTCGAACCTACAACCTACCGGTTAACAGCCGGTTGCTCCACCATTGAGCTATCGAGGAATAATATTTGGCGGAGAAGGAGGGATTTGAACCCTCGCGGCAGTTACCCACCCTAACGGTTTAGCAAACCGTCCTCTTCAGCCACTTGAGTACTTCTCCACAAATCTGTCTTAATTGGTGCGGAAGACGGGACTTGAACCCGTACGGTGTTACCCACACGCCCCTCAAACGTGCGCGTCTGCCAATTACGCCACTCCCGCATTTTCTGGATGGAGCCATTGACCGGGATTGAACCGGTGACCTTATCCTTACCAAGGATACGCTCTACCAACTGAGCTACAACGGCACGTTATTTTTTTTGGTGCGCTCGGAGAGATTCGAACTCCCGGCCTTCTGATTCGTAGTCAGACGCTCTATCCAGCTGGGCTACGAGCGCGTGTTTTGGAGCGGGTGACGAGATTCGGACTCGCGACTTTCACCTTGGCAAGGTGACACTCTACCACTGAGTTACACCCGCAAATTGTTTGGTGGGTCATCCGCGACTCGAACGCGGGACACCCTGATTAAAAGTCAGGTGCTCTAGCCGACTGAGCTAATGACCCATAGTTTTGGCTGGGGTGGGAGGATTCGAACCTACGAATGCCAGAGTCAAAGTCTGGTGCCTTACCGCTTGGCGACACCCCAATCATATATATTAAGCCTGAGCATTCGCTCTAGGGCCCAATACCTTGGTTGCGGGGGCCGGATTTGAACCGACGACCTTCGGGTTATGAGCCCGACGAGCTACCGCTGCTCCACCCCGCGACGAGCTGAGATATTTGAGGCACGATATTCACTATTTGAACTTTCGTATTCCTCACATGCTTAGCTTATATTCATCCTAGATTTACATTCTTATGCGATTTTTATATCGTATTTCGAACTTCAATCTTCGAATCTCGAAATTGGTGGGCAGGGATGGATTCGAACCATCGTACCTCGCGGAACAGATTTACAGTCTGTCGCCTTTAACCACTCGGCCACCTACCCATTTTCTTGACTACCTTAATTCATATGGCGACCCCGATCGGACTTGAACCGACGATCTCCTGCGTGACAGGCAGGCATGTTAACCACTACACCACGGGGCCAGATAATGGTGGGCGATGACAGGGTCGAACTGCCGACATCCTGCTTGTAAGGCAGGCGCTCTACCAGCTGAGCTAATCACCCTTGTAAGTTGATTGGTGACCCGTACGGGATTCGAACCCGTGTAACCGCCGTGAAAGGGCGGTGTCTTAGACCGCTTGACCAACGGGCCACGTTTTGAGAACTTTTTTAGTATAGCTGAAGGCTGTTAAAATGTCAACCTTTTTAGCGGTTTATTCGAAAAAACTTTAGACAAAATGTGTATATACATGTTTTAGTCCAACTGCCATATGAATTTACGTTAAACTAACTTTTTATTAATAGGCACGTATTACACTTATAATCCATGAGTAATTCTAACATAACCCCTCAGATACAGCATTTGAAAGGGTTATGCAAATAGAGCAGAATCTCCTAGACCTTAAGTTTATTCCCTAGTTTTCCGCGTCAACCGTCAGATACATTACTACACTCTGCTCCTTATCCACTCCTTCGAGATGGACGCTCATTCCCTTGGCTCTCAAATCTTCCATACGTTCGCTTGCCTCACGAAGAAGTTCTTCGCGCTCACCATAAACTCGGGAATTTACTGGACAGACAGATACACACGCCGGATCTTTGCCTCTTTCTAAGCGATGCCTACAAAGGGTACATTTCCCCACTTTACCGTTTGTCATGATCTTCATTCCACTATGCGGACAAGCGGTTACACAAACATGACACCCAAGACATTTTGCGTCGTTTTGGGTTACAAGGCCGTCTTTCCCACGTTGAATAGCCCCCACTGGGCATACAACCTGGCATACAGGGTCTTCGCAATGTCTACATGACTGAGTATTATAATATCGAACTAGATGCCCCTTTAGCTGTTCCCTTCGCCATACTCTTAACCACCAATCCCCCGTTTGGAGGTTGTTTTCTTGTTTACAGGCAACGATACAACTCTTACATTCAATGCATCGCGACTCATCGACTAACATAGAGTGCTGACTCATGATCCTTGACCTCCTTCAGCTTTAGCCTTACACATGATGTTTTTGCTAACTAGGTTACCTCCAACAGGATCAGCAGCTACCGGAAAAAGAGTATTGGCTGGTGCTTGCCCATAAGGGGATTGAAATCCGAAATAGGGTTGGGTAGAGAGGAAACCCCGCGGCACTGACTGAGTAATCTTTGCCGCCAAAACGATCGATCCTGTAACCGTCTCCACTCTAACTTGGTTTCCTTTCTCAACTCCTATCTCTAATGCGGTCAGAGGATGCATTTCAACATAAGGTTGTTCCATTTCATTAGCCCAATCACTATATTGGCATTCTGAATGGTAGTGGCTTGCCACCTTATTTGTGCTCAAGAGATAAGGGAATTCCTCACGACTGGAACCAATATTACCTGGGGCATCAAAGGTATCCACATACTCAAGGGGCGCGTCACTAACTTCTGTCAGCTCCACTTTACCAGAGGATGTTTTGAACACACCATTGGCAAATAGGCGCACGGTCTCCTTACCAATTTCCGCACACGGAAAATGTACTCCACCAGGTGTTTCCAGCATTCGTTCCCTACTAATACCTGTAACATTCTTATTATATTTTCTTTCCAACTCCCACGCTGCTTCAGGGGAATCCGGGAAATAGGATGACGGTAAACCCATACGCTCTGCTAATAGACGGTAGAAATCCCCACCAGATTTTTCTTCACCACGTATCTCAACAACTTTATTTTTCCACTGCAAAACTCTATGCACACTTGCCTGCATTCCGGCTTCTTCTAACCAGTGGGTCGCAGGAAGGACAATGTCTGCTAGTACAGCGGAGTCGTCCATCACCAAGGTATGACTAACCACAAAATCTAGTCCTTCAATCGCCTTACTCATCCGTGCGCTATCGGGCCAAGTTACGCAGGGATTCCCTGAGATCAAGAGCATTTTAACGTCTCCCTCTTCCATGTCTTTGTAGAGGGCACTTGATGATCTTTTACGATCAGGCTTCATAACATCATTAGCCTGAATCAAATTGATAATGCCACCAGTGTTATTGATATGCGAAATAATACCCGCCCCTGGTTTGCCGATATTGCCCAGTATAGCCATCAGGCCTTCAAACGCCCAAACTGAAGCTCCTGCATTATTAACACAAACGACACCCCGACCTTCAAACAGCATGCCTGGTTTTAATGTAGCTAAATCTTGAGCTAATTTCTCAATAACATTTTGGGGAACTCCTGTAATCTCAGCTGCGCGCTCCGTTGTAAAAGCACTCACATCCTGTGCCAGTTTTTCAAAGCCGTTGGTATGTTCAGACACAAACGTTGGATCATAGAGGTTATTCTTGATGACATAATTCAGTAACGCCATACCTAAAGCAGTGTCCGTTCCCGGTCTGATCTGGATAAATAGGTCGGCCGCCTGAGCTGTTTCTGTAAAGCGTGTGTCAATCACCACTATCCGCGTCCCTGTCCGCTTAGCTTCCGTAATCCAATGGAATTGTCCCGCCTTCGTTTGGGCAGCATTGTTACCAACTATTAATAGAATCTTAGAATTGACTACATCGGAGAGAGGACTTGTTCCCGAACCGTCTCCGAAGAGCTTCTTACGCACATTCGCTTCCGAATCGGTACAGATCGGTCCAGTTCCGTAATTCACGAGACCGGTTAACGATGAAAATATGCCATGTGCTAACTTACTGTAAGACCCACCAATTTTGGATGTAATGCCCACAATCGATCCTGTACCATTCTCCTGGATATACTGGTTATATTTTTGCGCGATCAGATCTAAAGCCTCATCCCAACTAATTCTTTCAAACGAGCCATTGACCTTTTTCATAGGATATCTAACCCTATAGGGGCCATTAAGGGTTTGTGCAATTGCCATAGGTTTAGAACATATTTTTCCTTTATTATAAGGGTTTTCAGGATCACCAAAAACCGCCTTGATTTTTCCATCTTGATCTAGGCTGATTTTTATCCCACACCCACCGTTACAAAGACAGCAAACAGACGTACGCAATTCCTCGTCATGTTCTAATGGTTCACTGCTTGAAGTTAGAGCTCTTGTTCTTACGTATGAACCCATTTTACTGACCCCCTCTCTCTACCGGCAAGTACCCAGGATATTCAATCGGATTTACTAACATTTTATTAAGATAATTAGGGTCAACTTTAGCCCTCTTCCGAATTAGGCCGCTCAGAATACCTGCGCCTTCGATGTCGCCCACCATGATCATTCCTACCAAACGCCCATCTTTAATCATGAACTTACGATAGAAGTTCTTATTGGGCTCATATGCCCTGAGCACACTACCCTCTCCAGGTGGCAAATTCACGAGTCCGGCAGAAATAATCCCTACTCCGGAAATTACAGCAGAGTTTACAGCCAGTGAACCAAGATATTTGCGCTTAACACCTGCCATGTTGCAACCAGCGACCGTTCCTTGTTCTGTTGCAGAAGGCCATATAGCATTCACGCTCTTTTCGCCACTTAAGAGATCGGATGCCTCTGCAACATCACCCGCAGCGTAAATATCTTTTACCGACGTTTGCATTTCATCATCAACGATAATGCCGTAATTCACTGACACCCCGCTATCACTGACCAGTTTTACATTAGGGCGAACTCCAACTGCTCTTATAATCATCTGACAAGGAATCTGTTCACCAGTATTCAGAAGCACTCCGGATACTGACATCCGTCCATCTGCATCCTCTTCACCTAGCACTTTAGTCACTTTGGTATTTAGGAGGACACGATAGCCGTCTTCTTCTAACCGCCTTGTCAGAATCTCTGCAGATTCTACATCAATGGAGTGCCTCAGGACTTGAGGGGCAGATCCAACAATTGTTACATTGATCCCCAGTTCATGAAGTCCATGGGCTCCTTTAAGCCCTACTAGACCAGCACCCATAACAACGGCAGATTTTACTTTTGGAGCAAACTCAGCCACGGCTTTAGCATCATCTAAGGTTCGCAGTTCAAAGATTCCCTCTATGTCACTTCCCTCAAGAGGAGGGTTAAACGGAGAAGAACCCGTGGCAATTAGCAACTTGTCATAAGTAACTTTTTCACCCGAGTCTAACAAGACACTTTTAGAATCAACATCCACCCTTACAACATATCCAACTTGAAAGTCAATCCCCGTTTCAGTGTAAAAAGCTTTATCTCGAATGTACATCATTTCTTCAGAAATTTCATTTCCTAAATAATAGGAGGTTAGGCAACGCGAATAGGGTAAACAATCTTCATTTGAAATCATGGTAATTTGTCCGTCTGGATCCAGACCCCGAATTGTTTCTGCTGCGAAAACGCCTGCCGCACTATTGCCGATAATGAGATAACGCATATCAATCACCCGCAACTTTCATTTCATATTCCTCTGGAGTACCATAAAATAAGGCTTGCCGGGAACATGATGCTACACAAGGAGGAATCTTTTCATCTTTGCACAGATCACATTTACTGGCTTTTTTTGCTTCGTTTAGTGGTGCGATGGCACCGAACGGACAAACCATTATACACATCCAACAGCCAACACATTTATTAGTATTGTGAAGAACTTCACCTGTTGAGGAGTACTGCATTGCTCCTGTCATACATGCCCTGACGCACATTGAATCCGTGCAGTGTTGACATACGGTAGCCCAGTATTGATTTCCTGGTCTTTTTACTTTAATCCGCGGTTTCGGAGATGGTTGTTCCATTTTCGTCATAAATATGCTCTGAGACTGAGAATGTTTTTCAAGACATGCTACTTCACAAGCCCGACACCCGTCGCAATGTTTTGATATAAAAAACAGTTTTTGCACACGCATCTACCCCTCTCTCTAACCGGATGATAATTTTAATACCGTCGTCAATTCTTTCTTCCTGTAAAAAACTAGAATACATTGTGATAAAAGGTATAAAAGAGACGTAGGCAGCCTTAAATATTAGATTTTGAAAAACTCAAAGCATCTTAGCGAATAGGTCTTCAAAACCCTCTATATTAAGGCCGCCTATTATTTGCATCACTCTCTAAAAAACCTCCTGGAAATTCGATGCATTATATCTTTATGTTCCTGTACTTTTTTAGAATGTGGATCTTTAAGGAATTTCAACTAGTTCAGAAACCTTCTTCATAGTTAAAACGCCTCTCTTGCAAACATTTTCCTTACTAAATTAGCACTGCTTCACCGCCTAGTGTTTTTTATCCTTTCAATTTATCGTTTGTACTATAGTTAACATATCAAATTATGGTCAATTTTAATGTCTGATTTTCGACATTTTCCTTGTCAGTTCCATTACTTTTCGACCATCTTCTCGTCTAATCTATTCTTCGCAGCGAAGGAGGCCCCTACCCCACCTGAATTTACGAAGGACCTACCCTACTTACAACAGAGGGGGGTTTGAAAACTGCAAAAAACGGGGGCGTACCGAATTAAGTTCGTTACGCCCCCGTTTTTTTGTGTGTTGTCTATTCGTATTTTTTATTAAGGTATTTTTTACGTAAATAACTTGAATAGCAGACGGCCAAGGGATTATGACCTAGGATACGGTCCTTAACTGCATAGGTGGTGACTGGTGCTTTCGAGTACTTATTGAATAACATATCATGACCAACGCATAAGCCTACTGCTATGTTAAGTTCAGTTTCATCATTAGCCAGCACTTTAGCTTGAAGTATAGGGTCACAAATAACCTCAATTTTATCCTCTTTCACTTTAGGTATTTCATGATCTTCTTTTTTAAGACCACCTATTTTACAACAAGCGGAATATACCTCAAAATGTTGGGATAAAATCTTTTCTAAGATTGCTGCTTCTTCAGTTAAACCTACACAAAAAGCCATTCCGAGTTTCTTGTAACCCATTTTCTTAGAAAACATAATTAATTCATCGAGGCGGCTAAGATTGTTACCGTGTACTGATTGGAAATAACCACTGAGCCGATGAAAGGGTTTGTTTTCTTCTTCAAAACATTCATCGAGTGAATATTTTCCCCCAGTACAATCAAAGGCTTCCTTATCACATATATTTTTGGTCTTCATTGGGCAAGATGCACATTTCATGTCTCTATCCTCCTTATTTTGTGTTTAGTTAAACGAGTTCACTAAAAACTTAAGTTAGATTTTAATACCGACTAATGGAAGCATATATTTCAAGCCAATGTAGAACAAGATAACAGTAAGGCCGATTTTCAAATAACGGGCATTGATATATTTAGAAACTTTGGCTGCAAATACAGTACCAATGGCAACACCCGTCAATTCAAAGGCTAAGAAAGTGACGTCTACTGAACTCCCCATGGAAATGTAGTTGGTAATACTGGTCGCCGATGTAACCAAGATGGAAAGCACGGAAGTACCAGCCACAATGAACATTGGGAAACCCAGCATACTGGTCATAAAGGGAACCAGTAGGAAACCACCGCCAACACCAAGAGAAGCTGAAATAATAGCCACAATGAGTCCTGCAAAGAACACAAAGATCGTATTATACTTAAATTCTTGACCAGCAAAAGTGAACGTGCTTTGAACACCAATCTTCTGGAAGTTCACACCAATTTCCTTAAGTTCACTCATTCTACCAGCAGCCTTAAGTTCTTTAACTTTCGCGGCGAAAGTATCGTTCGCTTTTTTCACACTTTTTTGGCCATCAATGAAGCCTTTGGTGCACTCGTAGCCGAGACGCAAAGCAATCGCTAATGTGAAGAAACCAAAGTAGGGCTGAAAGGTTTTCATATCTTTTAGTAAAGAAGACGAGAAGGTGGAACCAATCATTGCACCTGTAATACCACCCAAGCCTAGAGCAATAGCAACAGGTACGATAATACGTTTCTCACGGAGATAAAGTGGTGTGCCGACAATAGGGCTCACTAAAGTCAAGAACTGATTCATGGGCTTAATTGTATTGGCACTTTTAAGACCAAAGATACTCATATGACCTACACCTGCTAGGATACCACCAGCGGCTCCTACTGTTGTAAAAACATAGCCTACAAAAATACCCCATAGAAGTAGACTAATGGGATTAGCGTCTACGCCTGCAATTGCGAAATGCATAACATTTTCCTCCTAATTTATTAAATTTTATTAGTTGCCCTAACAAAGCCAAATATTCTAAGTTTTGACAGCGCGGTCATAATTGGTTTTGCTAATAATTTCCCCAGGTGAAATATCATGTACGAAAGGAGATAGAATCCAAGAATGTTTACTTTCCAGTCTACGAATGGCACGGTGATAGTCGGCCATTTTAAGCTGATTAACCAAATTATAAGTACGTGAGGGACTAATTTGTAAATCGAATCTACCACTATTGCTGTTGTATAATCAAAAAATACTTCTCTTAATTCTGACTGCAGGGACTTATAGGCCATTTCATCACCAATCTCGATCGCTATATTTGAAAGATCATCCAATTCCTGATACCGCCCTTTATGTTGCTGCACTCTTTTGGCATGGGGGTCTTTAAGGAATTTCACTAGTTCTGAAATCCTTTTCATTGCTAACGCCTCTCTTTCAAACTTCTTCACTTTCTAACTCCAACCTTGCCCCCAGTTTTAATTCCACCTCCCTTAAATAATATCCCTCTTGTGAAGAATATACCAAAGTCTCATGAGAATTAATGTCTACTCCACGACCTAATAAATGTCTACCTACTGACTATCTTTTTGTCCAATTACGGACGTTATTTATGTCTTTTTTAAGACTTGATTAATGTCTTCCAACAGACAGTAATATAGTCGCTTATTTCATATTTGTTTTGTCTATTCCCAGTCTGCTATACTCAACGTTATTTCCTTTTGCTATATCACAAATGAAAAGAGGCCAGCATCCAATGCCAGCCTCCCTTAAACAATCCATTTAATTAGCTTTTCAGTATCCACTATATATACTTCTTTCTCTTCAATGGCTATACTATTTTCCTGTTTAAATATGTTAAGCAACGAGGTAACAGTTTGCCTAGATGTGCCAATCATACAAGCAATTTCCTCATGGGTTAAACGAAAATTAATTTTGGTCCCAAATTCTGTCTCCACCCCAGCACGTTCAGATATTTTAAGAAGTAACATTGCCAGCCTGCCGGGTACTTGGAAACAGACCATTTCTTGAATGATTGCTTCAGCCTCTCGCATTCTAACACCCAGAGTTGTGGCAACCTTAATAGCAATGGACGGATGGTTCACAAGTAATTCTTCGAAACGCGCTCTACGAACAACTACCAAAGTAGCATCGTTGATAGCACCAGCAAAACAGGTTCGCTCCCCGTGGTATAAAGTTTCAGCCAGCCCCATTAGCTGCCCCGAAGTTCTCATACTGCCAACTGTGACTCTTCGACCATCCGGAGTTATTCGATATATTTTTACAAAACCTTCCTCAATCAAGTATATCCGGTCAGCTGTATCCCCTTCGGCAAAAATTATTTGCCCTTTAGGATAATGGACTACTGTCCCATATTCTCTGATAAGGTCCTTTTCACGGTCATCCAACGCTAGTGCTTCGTGATTAATACTTTCCATTCTAGAGTATCCCTCCATACAATTTATAGTTTATCACAAATTCTAGGGAAGATACTACACTTACATTTTCTATAGTGCTATTGAAGTTACTCATGACCATATTTAATAATTCAGTCAAATCAGGGACAGTTTTGCGTTATGTCTAAAGATTATCATACTTCGAAAGGGCTACCTCCATATGATATGCTCGTAACTGACACTGAAAGGACTACCTCGTCAGTAACCTACTTTCCCAGGGGCTATGCCCCAAGTATTTCGGCCCTGGGGGTCGATAATCACGATAGTCTCCTGTGGAGAGTATCGCCGGGCCACCCACCCAAAATGAACACTTCCGTGGCGAAGGTGAGCTTATCGCCACACTGCGACATATAACGCACTCTTCAGCAGTGTGGATCCCGAACGGGTGGAACCCCGGTGCCTCGTTCTCACAAAATAACTAACAGCAAGATGACTACCTCGTCAGAGATAGTCATCTTGCTTGTTTACCTGGCGATGACCTACTTTCCCAGGGGCTATGCCCCAAGTATCATCGGCCCTGGAGGTCTTAACTTCCGTGTTCGATATGGGAACGGGTGGAACCCCTCCGGCATGATCACCAGATGCGGAATCGAAGTCCGATGTCCGAAATCCGAAGTCCGAATTTGTATGTTTTCTAAAGAAAACAGGATAAGGAATTATCCTTAACCGCTGTTCTCTCAAAACTGCACAGAGTCTATTATCTAGTAATTGTCGTTAGAATTTGAGCCACTTACCTAGTTTTGTTAGCAATCTCGAAGTCCTCCGTCCTCAACCGTCCGTCCTTTCGGACCTCGGACTTCTGACCTCGGACCTCGATTATTAGGTCAAGCCCTCGACCTATTAGTACCAGTCAGCTCCACACGTCACCGCGCTTCCACACCTGGCCTATCAACCTGATCATCTTTCAGGGGTCTTACCAGCTTACGCTGTGGGAAATCTCATCTTGAGGTCGGTTTCGCGCTTAGATGCTTTCAGCGCTTATCCGCTCCGAATATAGCTACCCAGCTGTGCCTCTGGCGAGACAACTGGTACACCAGGGATTCGTCCATCCCGGTCCTCTCGTACTAGGGACAGATCCTCTCAAATTTCCTGCGCCTGCGACGGATAGGGACCGAACTGTCTCACGACGTTCTGAACCCAGCTCACGTACCGCTTTAATGGGCGAACAGCCCAACCCTTGGGACCTACTACAGCCCCAGGATGCGATGAGCCGACATCGAGGTGCCAAACCTCCCCGTCGATATGGACTCTTGGGGGAGATAAGCCTGTTATCCCCAGGGTAGCTTTTATCCGTTGAGCGATGGCCCTTCCACTCGGTACCACCGGATCACTAAGCCCGACTTTCGTCCCTGCTCGACTTGTTGGTCTTGCAGTCAAGCTCCCTTATGCCTTTACACTCTGCGCGCGATTTCCAACCGCGCTGAGGGAACCTTTGGGCGCCTCCGTTACTCTTTAGGAGGCGACCGCCCCAGTCAAACTGCCCACCTGATACTGTCCTAATCCCCGCTTCAGGGGACCTAGTTAGAACTTCAGTACAAAAAGAGTGGTATCCCACCGTTGACTCCACCAAGGCTGGCGCCCTAGCTTCTCTGTCTCCCACCTATCCTGTACATTTTATACCAAAATCCAATGTCAAGCTACAGTAAAGCTCCATGGGGTCTTTCTGTCCTGTCGCAGGTAACCCGCATCTTCACGGGTATTACAATTTCGCCGAGTCCCTCGTTGAGACAGTGTCCAGATCGTTACACCTTTCGTGCGGGTCAGAACTTACCTGACAAGGAATTTCGCTACCTTAGGACCGTTATAGTTACGGCCGCCGTTTACTGGGGCTTCAATTCAAAGCTTCGCTTGCGCTAACCTCTCCTCTTAACCTTCCAGCACCGGGCAGGTGTCAGCCCCTATACATCTCCTTTCGGATTAGCAGGGACCTGTGTTTTTGTTAAACAGTCGCCTGGACCATTTCTCTGCGGCTCTTCTTGCGAAGAGCGCCCCTTCTCCCGAAGTTACGGGGCTATTTTGCCGAGTTCCTTAACGAGGGTTTTCTCGCGCGCCTTAGGATTCTCACCCCATCTACCTGTGTCGGTTTACGGTACGGGCACCGAGAGAGCTCACTAGAGGTTTTTCTTGACAGCTTGGAGTCGGTTACTTCGCTACTCATTTTCGCTCCCCGTCACGTCTCAGACTTCTCGCAGGGCGGATTTGCCTACCCTACATCCTACTCGCTTGGGCGTGCTCAACCAACGGCACGCTTAACCTATCCTTCTGTGTCACCCCATTGCTCAAACGCTTCTCGCTGGTACTGGAATGTCAACCAGTTGTCCATCACCTACGCCTTTCGGCCTCGGCTTAGGTCCCGACTTACCCTGGGCGGACGAGCCTTCCCCAGGAAACCTTAGATTTTCGGCGGACAAGATTCTCACTTGTCTTTTCGCATACTCATACCGGCATTCTCACTTCTATTCTCTCCACCCAACCTTACGGTTGAACTTCGCTGATAATAGAACGCTCCCCTACCCCTCAGAGGTCAGTTGTCAGAATCCAGAAGCCAGATTATTTCCATTTTTGGTGAAGAGTATATAACTGTTTGCCCAGTTCATCATATCGTTCAAACAATTTTGCAAATACAACTTCTTGGATATAACCTAGATCTTTTGCTAGTTCTAACAACACCTTGGTTTCGTCTTTCGACCCTTGTGCCATTTGCAGATATCTTTTGAAATCTGCTACTGAACTTTTCTTTCCATATCCTTCGGCTATGTTGACCGGAATGGATACTGCAGCCCTTCTTGTTTGGCTACCAAGTTCGTACTTTTCAAAGTCGGGGAATTTTAAGGTTAGTTTGTGGACTTCAAGTGCCAATTCATAAGATATTTGATACACTCTTAGATCACGATAACTTTCTATCATACTACCCTCATTTTCCGACTTCTGGCCTCTGTCAACTGACCTCTGAAGCCATAGCTTCGGTGATACACTTGAGCCCCGTTACATTTTCGGCGCAGAACCACTCGACCAGTGAGCTATTACGCACTCTTTAAATGGTGGCTGCTTCTAAGCCAACATCCTGGTTGTCTGTGCAATTCCACATCCTTTCCCACTTAGTGTATACTTAGGGACCTTAGCTGATGGTCTGGGCTGTTTCCCTTTCGACTATGAAGCTTATCCCCCACAGTCTGACTCCCAATCTAAATCGTATGGCATTCGGAGTTTGATAAGGTTCGGTAACCTGGTAAGGCCCCTAGCCTATTCAGTGCTCTACCGCCATACGTCATCAATTGAGGCTAGCCCTAAAGCTATTTCGGGGAGAACCAGCTATCTCCGTGTTCGATTGGCATTTCACCCCTACCCACAGCTCATCCCCTGCCTTTTCAACGACAGTGAGTTCGGGCCTCCAGTAGGTTTTACCCCACCTTCACCCTGGCCATGGGTAGATCACACGGTTTCGGGTCTACAGCATGTAACTCGTCGCCCTTTTCAGACTCGCTTTCGCTTCGGCTCCAGCTTCTCGCCTTAACCTCGCTACATACCATAACTCGCCGGTTCATTCTACAAAAGGCACGCTACCATCCATAAATGGACTGTAACTGCTTGTAAGCGCACGGTTTCAGGTTCTCTTTCACTCCTCTTCCGAGGTGCTTTTCACCTTTCCCTCACGGTACTTGTTCGCTATCGGTCGCTAAGAAGTATTTAGCCTTGGGAGGTGGTCCTCCCTGTTTCCCACGGGGTTTCACGTGTCCCGCGGTACTCAGGATTCCCTCACAGTTTGATTCCCTTTCGTCTACAGGGGTGTTACCTTCTCTGCCCGAACTTTCCAGTTCTGTTCAGCTAGGGAATCATTCTTAATAGAGGGTCCTACAACCCCGAATCCCGAAGAATTCGGTTTGGGCTGTTCCCGTTTCGCTCGCCGCTACTCAGGGAATCGATTATTCTTTCTCTTCCTCCGGGTACTTAGATGTTTCAGTTCCCCGGGTTGCCTTCGTTAACCTATGTATTCAGTTAACGATAACCGGATATGACTCCAGTTGGGTTGCCCCATTCGGGTATCCACGGATCAAAGCCTGCTTACGACTCCCCGTGGCATTTCGCTGTTAACCGCGCCCTTCATCGACTCTTAGCGCCTAGGCATCCACCGTACGCCCTTAGTAGCTTGACCTATTGATCGCTACTTCTAGGTTTATTTAAAACTTGCGTTTCAAAGTGAATTCTTTCGACTTTTACTAGATTTTCTTCTCTATGCAGTTTTCAAAGAACAAGTGCGATGCGCGAAGTTCGAGGCTCGATGTTCGAATTGAGTTAGCCTTACGGCTAAGTCAGGTCGTCTTCTTACTTCATTCGTTCACAGCGTGCTATTAACTAAGTTTTTTTATCAAAGTTCATGCACTAGTGTCTAACGTTCTTTCGAACCTCGAACTTCGTGCCTCGAACCTCGATAATGGTGGAGGTTAGCGGGATCGAACCGCTGACCCCCTGCTTGCAAGGCAGGTGCTCTCCCAGCTGAGCTAAACCCCCATTTTCAGATATCGGATACCAGATGCCAGAATTCAGATTATCGGTTTGCTAGTCATTTCTGACCTCCGGCTTCTGTCCTCTGACTTCTTTAATTGGTGGGCCTAGATGGATTCGAACCATCGACCTCACGATTATCAGTCGTGCGCTCTAACCAACTGAGCTACAGGCCCGCTTCGAGGCAAGATTCCCGATGCCGGATGCTCGAATTTCGGTTCCCTTTCGGGTCTCGTGCTTCGTGCATTTGACTTCGTTTTATCTGGTCTCTCAAAACTAAACAACAGCTCTTACCAATGAGTTGCCGATCCCTCGGCATGAGTCTTTAAGACTCTAATGATCTCTCTCCGGACTTTCGTCCTTTAGAAAGAATCGACCCTTAGGATTGTCGTTTAGAGCCTAAGCTCTAAACAGTTCTCCTTAGAAAGGAGGTGATCCAGCCGCACCTTCCGATACGGCTACCTTGTTACGACTTCACCCCAATCATCGGCCCCACCTTCGACGGCTAGCCCCCTTGCGGGTTACCTCACCGGCTTCGGGTGTTGCAGACTTTCGTGGTGTGACGGGCGGTGTGTACAAGGCCCGGGAACGTATTCACCGCAGTATGCTGACCTGCGATTACTAGCGATTCCGACTTCATGCAGGCGAGTTGCAGCCTGCAATCCGAACTGAGACCGGCTTTCTCGGATTTGCTCCACCTCACGGCTTTGCTTCCGTCTGTACCGGCCATTGTAGCACGTGTGTAGCCCAGGACATAAGGGGCATGATGATTTGACGTCATCCCCACCTTCCTCCGGTTTATCACCGGCAGTCTGTCTAGAGTGCTCGACCTTACTCGTTAGCAACTAAACACAGGGGTTGCGCTCGTTGCGGGACTTAACCCAACATCTCACGACACGAGCTGACGACAACCATGCACCACCTGTCTCTACGCTCCCCGAAGGGCACTCCCTAGTTTCCTAGAGATTCGTAGGATGTCAAGCCCTGGTAAGGTTCTTCGCGTTGCGTCGAATTAAACCACATGCTCCACCGCTTGTGCGGGCCCCCGTCAATTCCTTTGAGTTTCAACCTTGCGGCCGTACTCCCCAGGCGGAGTGCTTATTGTGTTAACTGCGGCACAGAAGGGGTCGATACCCTCTACACCTAGCACTCATCGTTTACGGCGTGGACTACCAGGGTATCTAATCCTGTTTGCTCCCCACGCTTTCGCGCCTCAGCGTCAGTTACAGTCCAGAAAGTCGCCTTCGCCACTGGTGTTCCTCCACATATCTACGCATTTCACCGCTACACGTGGAATTCCACTTTCCTCTCCTGTCCTCAAGATCCCCAGTTTCCGATGCACTCTCAGGGTTGAGCCCTGATCTTTCACACCAGACTTAACGATCCGCCTACGCGCCCTTTACGCCCAATAATTCCGGACAACGCTTGCCCCCTACGTATTACCGCGGCTGCTGGCACGTAGTTAGCCGGGGCTTCCTCCTTGGGTACCGTCATACTGACTCAATATTTTCAAATCAGTCATTCTTCCCCAAAGACAGTACTTTACAATCCGAAGACCTTCATCATACACGCGGCGTTGCTCCGTCAGACTTTCGTCCATTGCGGAAGATTCCCCACTGCTGCCTCCCGTAGGAGTCTGGGCCGTGTCTCAGTCCCAGTGTGGCCGTTCACCCTCTCAGGCCGGCTACTGATCGTCGCCTTGGTAGGCCTTTACCCCACCAACTAGCTAATCAGACGCGGGTCCATCCATAATCGGTAGCATACTCAGAGGCCACCTTTCCTTAAACGCTGATGCCAGCATCTAAGATTATCCGGTATTAGCCCTCGTTTCCAAGGGTTGTCCCGGCTTTATGGGTAGGTTACCCACGCGTTACTCACCCGTCCGCCACTCCGGTTGTCAGATGTCAGAAACCGGATGCCAGATTAGGGTTTTTCCCTTCTGGCTTCTGGCCTCTGTCATCTGACTTCCGGCGTTCGACTTGCATGTGTTAGGCACGCCGCCAGCGTTCGTCCTGAGCCAGGATCAAACTCTCCAAAAAAAGTTATTCAAACTTCTACTATTGAAGAAGATGATTCGCTCATGATTTATTTTGAAACTCTCTCGAGTTTCTCTCATTGGCTGTCCTTGTTGTTTAGTTTTCAAAGACCATTGTACGAAGGCACACGGACGTGCGTAGTGCCGAATATGTCAAGGATGACATTATATTCGACTGGTCTGGGCGTCACCGGAGCCAAGACTCGAACATGGATGTTCGAGATTAGAGCATCGCCATGGATGGCAAGATACCGTGATGGCGGGAGGTGACCAAGGACCATGGATTACGCATTATTCTTGGGCCAGAGCATTATCTTAGCATTTCAAACCTAAGTTGTCAATACTTATTTTTAACGATAACCCTTAAATTTTTACTCGCTTTAGATATACGTTTTTATTCAACAATATTGCCAAGCGAACAAATAACACTTTACCATAAGACTGATATAGAATTCAAGTCCCTCTAGAGCCGATTATATAAATATTATACCCGTAAACGGCGTGTATTCTCCTCTATGCTCTGAATAACAATGCTATACGATTTTATTATTAGCTGAATTCTTAGTTCAGATGGAGTTTTAGGCAAAATAATTATTGCCCCATAAACAAGACTGACCATAATTAGGGGCAGTCTTGTTTATGGGGCAATTCCCTTTGATATTACTCTTCTACCTCTTCGAGCTGAGTATTCTCATCTCTTGGTCGCATTGTAGGGAAAAGAATGACATCCCGTATAGATGCTGAATCCGTCAAAAACATGACTAACCGATCAATCCCTACGCCTAAGCCACCTGTGGGCGGAAGCCCGTACTCAAGCGCCTGTACAAAATCTTCATCCAAAATATGAGCCTCATCATCCCCTTTAGCCCGTTCGGAAGCCTGTGCTTCAAAACGCTGTCGCTGATCAATAGGGTCATTCAACTCAGAAAAGGCGTTAGCAAGTTCGCGACCATACATAAATGCTTCAAAGCGATCCGTATATTCCGGTTGATCAGCGTTACGCTTAGCTAACGGAGAAATTTCTACGGGATGTCCAATGATAAAGGTTGGCTGGATAAGATTCGGTTCAACGAATTCCTCAAAAAACCCGTTGATGATTTTTCCGCGGGATGCCTCTGCATCTACATGCAGGCCTTTCTCGCGTGCGACCTGGCGCGCCTGTTCATCAGTATCCAACGTCTTAAAGTCGACTCCCGAGTACTCTAGAATACCGTCCAACATTGGAAGCCGTCGCCAAGGAGTCTCGAAGTTAAGGGTTTGACCTTGATAAGTGATTTCCTGCGTTCCGTGCACTCTTTGAACAATAAACGCAATCATTTCTTCCGTTAATTCCATGATATCTTCATAATTTGCAAACGCTTGATAAAGCTCCATCATCGTAAACTCTGGATTATGTTTGATTGAAATTCCTTCGTTTCGGAAGGTACGTCCGATTTCAAACACTTTCTCAAAGCCACCCACAATAAGACGTTTTAAAGGCAATTCAAGGGCAATCCGCAAATATAGGTCAATGTCAAGAGCGTTATGATGTGTGGAAAACGGGCGCGCTGCCGCTCCACCGGGGATTGCATGAAGTGTGGGTGTTTCAACTTCTAGAAATTCTCGTTCCTCCAAAAACTCTCTCATGTAGCGTATGATTTTACTCCGAGTGACAAATACTTGGCGAACATCCGGATTCATGACTAAATCCAAATATCGTCTGCGATAACGTGTTTCCACATTCGTTAGACCATGAAACTTCTCTGGAAGGGGACGCATCGCCTTGGAAAGCAACAAGACATTACGGGCATGGATGGAAATCTCTCCTCGCTTTGTACGAAAAACTTTTCCTTCTACCCCGACAATATCTCCCACATCAAATTTAGTAATTAGGTCAAACATCGTTTGCCCTAATTCATCACTACGTATGTAAGCCTGGATTCGTCCACTAAAATCCTGAACGTGAACAAAGATGACTTTTCCTTGATCTCGTTTACTCATAATTCGACCCGCAATCTTGACGTCTTGGCCTTCTAACTCCACAAATTTCTCCAAAACTTCAAGCGCTTTATGGGTGCGAACATAGCGATCCGCGTAGGGTTCAATTTCAGCTTGGCGAAGCAATTCAAGCTTTTCTAACCGAATTCGCCAGAGGTCGTTGGTGTTATCCATTCTTTGTTCCTCCATTATTTATGCTTATACCTTCAATTTTACCAAACTAAGTACTGACTAAACAAGCAGAGTCTATACTAGAGATAAAATTGCCATATTATGGTGGCCAATAGTTTAACAAACAAAGTGCAGTATCTGAACCTGGTAAAGCCCCAGTTACAGAAACACTGCACTCTAAATAAACTTATTGCCTAAAACCTATGTCTATCAAGTAATTCTCTTAATCCTCAAAGGTATTCTATTTAATATCCAGAATCTGATAGTGTAAAATACCTGCAGGAACATTGACTTCAACCACAGACCCTTTACTCTGACCCAACAGCGCTTTACCAACCGGTGATTCGTTAGAAATTTTGTTGGTACCAGGATCCGCCTCAGCCGAACCAACAATAAAGTACTCCTCTTCCTCACCAAAGTCAACGTCTTTAAGACGTACTTTTGCGCCAATTGCTACGACATCCGATCCCTCTAATTCATCGATAATCCGCGCATTTCTAAGCATTTTTTCAAGAGTTATAATCCGTCCTTCGATAAAGGCCTGATCGTTCTTAGCATCATCGTACTCTGAGTTTTCACTAATGTCTCCAAAATCAATAGCCTGCTTTATGCGTCCAGCAACTTCACGACGCTTCACAGTTTTAGATAGCTCCAATTCTTCCTCAAGTTTTTTGAGGCCTTCTAATGTTAGAATGACTTCTTTTTCAGCCATAATTTCCTCGCTCCCTTTTCTCGTCCTACGCATTACGCTGCTTATCTCATTTAGCGCGCTTTTCCAATTTTGGTATGCGTACTCCCTTTAGTCTAGGAACTCCTTGAAAAGATTCCTCAATTACATTACTCGTTATTATAAGGACCTTGCAAATTATTGTCAAGGATTAGGCTCTTCTCCTTAACGAGCATTGCACCCATAATATTTCTTATTTCTACAAATACTATTCTCCTATTCCAAAATACGACTGAAAATTGTTCGCATTTCTTCAATCGTCTTGGTTTGCATAATCTCATCTCGGAGTTGGGCAGCTTTGGTAAACCCTTTAATATACCATACAGCATGTTTTCTCATTTCGTTAAGGCCTATTCTTTCTCCTTTATAACACAATACTCGGTCAAAATGCTGCAACGCAATATGGATACGTTCCTCCTTGGTCGGTTCCGGTAATAGTTCCCCACAATTTAAAAAATGCTGAGTTCTAAGGATCAGCCACGGATTTCCTAGAGCACCCCGTCCAATCATGACCCCGTCACAGCCTGTTTGTTCAATCAATCGACTGGCATCCTCAGGTTTGAAAACATCTCCATTGCCAATAACCGGGATGCTGACTTCTTTCTTGACTCGTCCTATCCAAGCCCAATCAGCATAGCCTGAATAAAATTGCTCTCGAGTTCGTCCGTGAACCGTGAGCATTTGAACTCCAACGGACTCTAGCCCTTTCGCCAGTTCGAGAGCCACCATTTTGTTGTCATCCCAACCCAGCCTCATTTTAACTGTCACCGGCACATCTACCGCTTGCACTACGGCTGAAGCTATAGCTTGCGCGCGAGGAAGATCCTTTAGTAGCGCCGATCCTTCCTGGTTTTTTACAATTTTTTGGGCAGGGCAACCCATATTTATATCGATGACATTGGCGCTACATTCTATCGCTAATACTGCGGCTCGAGCCATTGTCTCAGGATCTGAACCAAAAAGTTGTACAATCCTAGGTTCTGCCTCTCCACGTAAGTCGAGCATACTCAAAGTTCTTGAGTTTTGATAGGTCAAGGCTTTATCACTGATCATTTCAGTCCAAACATACTTACCACCGACTGAGCAGACTGTTTCACGAAATGCTTTATCCGTTACACCTGCTAAAGGTGCTAAAAACACCGGGACTCCAAGATCATAATCTCCAAGCTTCATGTCTTTTTCCTCTTATCCGATTTTCATAATACCCCCACTTTTAGAAGTGGGGGTATTAGTTCACTTATTATTCCTGTTCCGCTCATAGATCAATACCAACCCTTCAAGGGTTAAAAATGGGTCTACCTTTTCAATCGTATCAGATTCTTGAGAAATCATTTCCGCTAATCCACCGGTCGCGATTACTTTAGTGTCGGTACCTAACTCCGCTTTCATCCGTTTCACAATCCCGTCAACTTGGCCGGTAAAACCATAATAAATTCCGGATTGCATTCCAGCTACCGTATTTTTGGCAATCACCGCTGTTGGTTTAACCATTTCGATCCGAGGTAACTTCGAAGCCCTCTGAAACAACGCTTCTGTTGAAATCCCGATTCCAGGAGCTATTGATCCTCCCAAATACTCTCCCCGTTTGGATACTACGCAGAAGGTCGTCGCCGTGCCAAAATCCACAATGATCAGCGGTCCTCCATACTTAGCATAAGCCGCCACAGCATTTACTATGCGGTCAGCTCCGACTTCTCTAGGGTTATCATAAACGATAGGCATCCCTGTTTTAATACCGGGCCCTATAACTAGGGGTTCAACGCCAAAGTACTTGCGAACCAGAGCCTCTAACGTGGGCATTACTGGCGGAACTACTGAAGAAATGACGACAGCACTGATTTTTTGAAATGTCAAACCGCTAAAATCGAATAAATTTTTAATAACCACCGCATACTCATCCATAGTGCGGGATTTATCAGTAGAGACTCTCCAATGATGGGTCATTGTCCTCTCATCATAAACCCCTAACACGATGTTTGTATTGCCCACATCAAATAAAAGAATCATAATAACGCTCCTTTGGTAAGGTAAATCCCTTTAGGTCGTTTGACTTCGCCGACGAACTACTTCTAGCCCAACCCAGACGGCAATTCCTGCTTTGATTAGATCCCCCAAAATAAAGGGAACAAAGCCAATCATTATAACACCGGCTATACTTGTCGGGCGCTGCAACACCCAATGTAAAATGATGTAGAGATAACTTAAACCAAATAAATACAAGGTTACCAGCCCAGCTAGCACACCCATAATCGCACTCCAACGGCTTCCTTCACGGTACACTCGGCCCACAACATAGGCTGCAGCCACATTGCCAAGGAGAAATCCAAAGGTTGGCTTTAGGATGTAGCCGAATCCTCCAAAGGGTGGCGCAGAAAAGACAGGCAACCCAAAGAGCCCTAAAATTAAATACACCACCATAGCCATAGCCGCATACTCTGCCCCAAGAATAAGACCGGACATAAGAACTAAAACTGGTAAAATACTGAACGGAACTAACGCCGGTGAAACCCAGTGAAGCATCATTCCAGCCAAACACATGAGTGCCGCCATCACAGACGTCATAGCTAATTTTCTAGTGTTCACTATAAATCCCCCTCTATTGTAAACTTATCTATAGGTTTATAGTTTACAATAGATCTCAACTGCTGGCAATCTAATTTAGTATAAATATTCTTGCCTTATTCAGGCTGTACAAAAACCCTTACACTAAAAAGGGTCATCAAGAGGACCTTCGAACTTAGAAATAGCTGCTCTTTTTGGATCTAAGTTGAATTTCTCCAGCCGAAAAACTTTTTTCTCCATCCTCTGTTTCTAAAATTAGGGCTCCATCGATTGAGATACCCTTAAAGACTCCTTGAAGCACTTGCTCACCCCGCAGGATTATTATCTCCTCGCCTAGACCAACTGCTCTTTCCGACCACTTGCGCCTTAACTCTTCAAACGCTTTATTTTCCAACAACTTCAATTCGATTTCCAAATTTTTGAGGATTCCAGCAGTCAAACGATTGAGGTCTACTTCATAGCCGAGTATTTCTTGAAGAGTTATAGCGCTCAATGAATCACTTAGTGTTTCTCTTGGGAAATTTGCATTTAAGCCTAATCCCACAATCAAGGTTTGAACAGCATTCCATTCCCCAACAACCTCTCCGAGGATTCCTGCTAATTTTTTACCTTGGTATATTAGGTCATTCGGCCACTTGATCCCGATACGCAACTGAAACAATTCTCTCAAAGCATCTACTATGGCAACACTCGCAGCAAGGGTGATTTTTGAGGCATCCGCTAAGGATAAATTGGGCCGTAGAACTACGGACATCCAAATTCCTCCCCTCGGAGATTCCCACTGCCGCTGTAAGCGCCCTCGTCCTGAACTTTGACGGTTGGCTAGAACAACATGCCCGTGAACCGCTCCCAGACGAGCCTGCCCTTTAGCATGATCGTTCGTCGACGACAACACATCTACAAGCTCAATCGTGCACCCTAAAGAGGTCGTAGTTAGAGCTTGCTTTAATACCCACTCATTAAGGGAATTGGGAGTTTTCAATAAGCGGTAACCATTCTTCGTCTGGGCCTCAATCTCAAACCCTTCTTCTTTCAGAATCTTAATTTGTTTCCAAATAGCTGACCGCGTAACCTTCAAATGTTGGCTAATCTTTTCACCCGACACATATTCTTCTGGGTGTTCAGCGAGGAGATCAAGAATGTCGTGACGCACCATCTAAATTCCTCTTTCCCAACTTGCCTTCGTTGCGGCTTTAATATCCCCAAGATCTAGACTAAAGTCCATGGCCTTTACTGAATGGGTCAAAGCACCGATCGAAATCAGGTCAACCCCTGTCTCGGCAACTTCACGGAGCAGTCCTTCCTGCATCCCACCCGATGCTTCAACGATTGCCCGCCGATCGATATAAAGGACTGCTTCTCGCATTTCTTCTATCCCCATGTTGTCAAGCATAATCACATCGACACCACAAGTCACGGCTTCTTTCACCTGTTCAATACTTTCACACTCAACCTCAATCTTAATCATATGTCCGACTTGAGCCCGTATCAGTTCGACTGCCGCCGTTAATCCACCCACTGCGGCAAGATGATTATCTTTTAACATCACCGCATCATACAGCCCAAATCGATGGTTCTGTCCACCGCCGACCCTGACCGCATATTTCTGTAAAGCACGCCACCCTGGCAGAGTTTTACGTGTATCCACTATCTGAACTGGCAGCCCCGCGACCTGATCGACTGCTAGTTTTGTAGCTGTGGCAATTCCTGAGAGGTGTTGTAAGAAATTTAACGCCGTCCGCTCTCCTTGTAAAATACTGCTTAAAGAGCCGACCAGCTCTAGCACAACCCTCCCGACCTTCACTTTATCTCCATCTTTGGCCAAGCTATGAACCTGAATCCGTGGATCTACACTCAGAAAGACTTGCTCAACCAGCGACAGACCGGCGACGACCCCTTCTTGTTTGGCATAAACTTTAGCCAACCCTGTCAAGTCGTCTGGCAAAATCCTAGTACTAAGGTCCCCCGACCCGATGTCTTCCCTCAATGCCCGATCAATCAGTTCCTGAAACTGGAACGTAGCGTACATGATATCCCTCCTTGCTTTGCAGAGAGTGCTTCTGCCAAAGATCATCCAGCTGCAACGGATAGTCCGATCGGAAATGACCGCCTCGACTCTCCTGACGATCGAAAGCGGCTTTAGCAATTGCCACTCCCACAGACAACATGTTGTCTGCTTCAAAGTCTTCAACACAGCATGCTGGGACGTTGTCTTCCTCCCAAGCCATCAATAATTCTTTGGCCTTCCTGAGGCCAGCCTCATCTCGTAAAATACCCACAGAATCCCACATTAAATCTTTGATCCGATTCTTCAAATCTTGACCTTTTAATTGTTGTACGGATTTATTAATTCCTGGTCCGGTTAGATTTAGACTTCCTTCGGGGCTAAGAACCCCCTCCCATGAAGGGCGTTTTACTTCAATCTTTTCTCTAATCTTCTCTACGATGCGTGCCCCGAAAACTAATCCATCCAGCAATGAGTTACTTGCTAGCCGATTCGAGCCATGGACTCCATTACAAGCGCATTCCCCTGCCGCATAGAGATTTGGGAGGCTGGTTTCCCCATAAGAATTTGTCGCAATCCCACCCATCATGTAATGGGCAGCCGGGGCAACTGGCAAAGGTCTAGTCAAAACATCCATCCCGTATTTCAAACAAGTTTGGCGAATAGTAGGGAATCGTTCTAGAATTCGTTTCTGCCCAATTGGCCGAAAATCTAAGTAAACGAGCCCTTGGTTCATTTCCTTCCAGATTGCCCGAGCGACAATATCGCGCGGTGCAAGTTCCTTCCCGAAAACATTGTCCATAAAGCGTAGCCCTGCGGCGTTCAACAAATGAGCACCTTCTCCACGCACAGCTTCCGAAATAAGAAAACGGGGCGCATCAGGAATTAACAACGCCGTAGGGTGAAATTGCACAAATTCCATATCCATTAAGTCTGCCCCAGCACGCAAGGCTACTGCCATTCCGTCGCCCGTTGCAACACTGGGATTCGTGGTATAGCGATAAACTTGCCCCAAACCTCCTGTGGCCAGAACCACGGCTTTGGCTAAGTGCCCTTCAAGCTCTCCTGTTTCCTCGTCAAGAACTAGGGCTCCTACTATATCCCCTTTATTATTCTCTAATAGATCCACCACAAAACGTCCTTCTAAGGCGGTAAGGTTAGGGCTGTCTTTTGCTTTAGCAACTAGAGCACGCTCGATTTCCCAGCCTGTAGCATCCCCCAAGGCGTGCAGTATTCTGCGCTGGCTATGTGCGCCTTCACGCGTTAGGGCAAGTTCCCCATCCTGGCGGTCAAATTGAGCACCCATACCCATAAGTTCTTCAACACAAGTAGGGCCCTCTTCGACCAAAACCCTTACTGTCGAGGGATCACAGAGCCCGGCGCCAGCTAGTATCGTGTCCTCGAAGTGCAAGGTAGGAGAGTCTGCTTTATCAATAGCTACCGCAATCCCACCTTGGGCGTGCTCAGTATTACTTTCTTCAATCGTTTTCTTGGTAAGGACAGTAACTTGTAAATGCTTACTCGCTTTGATTGCAGTATAAAGTCCAGCAATCCCGCTTCCCAAAACAAGCACGTCCGAGTCAAAGACCTTTACCCCTGATTTGGACCATGGGAATAAATACCGTCTCAATCTGCCCATCCCCTACTCTTTTGCTGCTTATAAGGCCAGCATTCTGTCCAGTGCCTGCTTGGCTCTGACTCGTATCTCCTCTTTCACCGTAACACGGGGAGAGAGGGTTTGAAGTGCATCTCGAACTTGAGCTAAGGTTGTCATTTTCATATTTGGACAAACCAAGCGTTCTGAAGCAAGATAGAATTCTTTATCTGGGCAAACCTGATGGAGTCGATGTAAAATCCCGGACTCTGTTCCCACAATAAATTCTTGGTTCTCTGAGTTCTGAGCGTAGGAGATTAAACCTGCTGTAGAACCAATATAATCGGCTTCTTGACATATTTCTTCTCGGCATTCCGGATGCACGATTACCTTGGCTGAGGGATGCGCTTTTCTGGCTTTAAGGATGTCTTCTTTCGTCAAGCGATCATGCGTTTTACAGTACCCCGGCCAGAACTCAATTGGACGCTCAAGGATATTTGCAGCGTAACGGCCAAGATTTTCGTCCGGAATAAATAGGATATCTTTTCCCTCTAAAGATCGTAATACTTTCACGGCGTTCGATGAGGTGCAGCAGATGTCGCTCTCTGCTTTAACTTCTGCAGATGTATTAACGTAACAGACCACCTGAACTCCGGGAACCCTCTTTTTATAAGCACGTAAACCCTCGGCATCAACCATGTCCGCCATAGGACAACCCGCCTTCATCTCGGGCAATAAAACTACTTTATCGGGTGATAGAATAGCGGCACTTTCTGCCATAAAATGGACACCGCAAAATACAATAACTTCCGCATCTGTCATGGCCGCCTTTTGACTTAACTGCAAGGAATCTCCTACGAAATCGGCAATATCCTGGACCTCTGGTCTTTGATAATAGTGGGCCAAAATAACTGCTTTACGGTCTCTTTTGAGAATTTCAATCTCCTTAGCTAATGTCTGAAATAACTCTTCGTTAATGGTATGTTTCATTAATTTTTCGCCCTCTCTTGATGACAGACTCTATTTCCGGGTACAAAGTCAACTCATCTAACGTTTTAGGATTTTTGCCCATGTATTTCTTGTGAAGAAATCTTTGTCTCACGGTTTTCCCCATCGACAAAGACTACTTTAGGCTGGTATAGATGTGCTTCTTCATCGGTTAATACTGCGTAAGAAATTATAATGACTTGATCTCCGACTTGTACTTGTCGGGCAGCTGCGCCATTTAGACAAATCACTCCTGAATTTCTTGCTCCGGAAATCACGTACGTTTCAAATCTTGCCCCGTTATTATTGTTTACTACTTGAACTTTCTCATTCTCCAAAAGATCGGATGCTTCCATTAATGCGCTATCAATCGTAATACTTCCTACATATTGAAGATTTGCTTCAGTAATAGTGGCTTTATGAATCTTAGATTTCATCATTGTTCTAAACAATCGTTTCAACCTCCACTACTTTATTATCGATTAATCTCGTTGTCCCAAATTTAACCGCTAACGCAATAAGCACTGGGCCCTTAATCTCCGTTACTTCAGATAAATCTCCTGCAGCTCTGACTTCTACGTAGTCAATAAGGCCATGACTCTCTTGATGGATCCTTGCTCGTATCTGTCTCTCTATTTCCCGTGCCGATCGTTGTCCAGCCCGTAACTGTTCTTCAGCTTCATTAAGGCTTTGAGACAGAATTACGGCTTCCTGACGGTCTAATGTCTTTAATAACACATTACGGGAACTCATGGCCAAACCATCTTCTTCACGAACAATCGGGACAGGACAAATCTCAATTGGGAAATTCAGATCACTGACCATTCGTTTGATGATTAGATATTGCTGATAATCCTTCTGTCCAAAAAAGGCCATGTCGGGTTCTACAATATGAAATAGCTTACTGACTACCGTTGTTACTCCACGAAAATGGCCGGGACGGGTTGCACCACAGAGCACCTTATCCAATTCACCCACCTCAACATAAGTGACCATGGGGCGGGGATACATTTCTTCAACTGTGGGATGGAATAGGGCATCAACCCCTGCGTCTCGAAGCAATCGGACATCCCTCTCTAAATCCCTAGGGTAACGCGACAAGTCCTCATTAGGGCCAAATTGCAAGGGATTGACAAAAATGCTCGCAACCACGCAGGTATTGGTTTGTTTGGCCTGCTCAATCAAGGTTAAATGTCCCTTGTGCAAATAACCCATGGTTGGAACGAGGGCTATTTTACGCCCCAGTTTTTTTTCAGAGGCTATCCAATCACGCAATTCTGGAATAGACGAAGTTCTCCTCATTACTTATTCCGCCTTTCTAGTTGTCATTCAGTTGCACCGATTTTCGAAGCAACGACTTCAACAACTCAAATTCCTCTAATGGGTAGGTTATCCCCTGCAGTGCCTTCTTGCTTTCTCCTAACTCTAAAGCCTTAGAGCCTAAGCTTTGGTAAATCTCCACTAGTCTAGGTGACAAGTGATTTAAGTGGCCTTGTACTACTTGAACATCTCCCCGCGCAATCGGCCCAGTCAACGCCTGAGGCAATCCAACCTGCTCTAAATTGAAAAGCGTCCCTCTCATCAGTGGTAGCAAAGAGGCTAGAGCTTCTTCCCCTTGGATTCCTGCTTCTGCGAAAAGCTCAACTGCTAACGAGGCAAGTACCACCAAATAGTTTGAGGCCACGACTGCACCCGCATGATAAAGTGTCTTTTGGTCTGGCAAGATTCTATGGGGGATTCCTCCTAAATCCTTGACGATCCCCTCACCTAGTTCCTCATTGTCCCCCTCGATCCCGAAGTGAGTTCCTGAAATAATTGCCAAGGCATTTTCGACACTGGCAAAGGCCTGCAGTGGATGTAGCGACAAACAACTGACAGGTAAGCTCTCTTCTACTCGTAAAATGTTTGACGGTAGTGAGCCAGAACAGTGGATCCATGCTTGTCCTGATTTTATCAGAGCCCTAGCACTGAGAGTTTCTGCAATCGAGCGAATTACACCATCCTGCGTGGTAATGAACAAACTTTCAACCGCAGGGACAAGCTCCTCCAAGGAAAGATGATCTTTATTAAGATAACTTCGAAACCGCTGATATGAACGATCACTGCGGGTATGAACTCCGATACATTCATGCCCAACCTCTTCGAGCCGCACTGCTAAGGCTGTTCCTACGATTCCTGCTCCAATAATTCCAAATTTCATCTCGCCCCTCCTTTTAAGCTCTAGATTAACGTTCCGCCTAGCCGACTTGTCTATTAAGAAAATTGGCGAGCATCGCTTGGCTTTATCCAATCGTAAGACTCCCACTTCTATAAGTGGGTGTTCCTTATTTTGCTTCGGTGACGATAGTCTCCGGTACGATAGTCTCCGGTGGAGAGTATCGCCGAGCAGCCTTTCCCAAAAGGAATACTTAGCGGCGAAGGAGGTAGAGTCCATCCTACGGCGCGAAAGTATTCGTCAGTGGCTCTGCGCCTTCGGCGTAAGTCTCCACTGGAGACTTACGTCACCGAAGACTCGATGTTCAGCTTTAGCTGGACGAGTTCACTCTTCCTGACTAGTAAAAAAGAAGTGCCTTCACGAACGTGAAGGTACTTCTTTTTTACCCTCCGTCTCGGTCAAATTAGATCCAAGCGGTTTTAGAGATATAAAGTTGTTTATTAAATTTCAATTATAAGATGTGCTATTCTAACCAGACAGTACGACTCCTTAGATATCGCCTGCTATACATCAGTTCGCACATTTTGTTCAAAGTACCTGTTTTACATGTGGCTGATACTCATTGATGTATTAATTTTCAGGTGCCAAAGGGTAGACTTTCCCTTCTCCGAATACCTCAGAAATCAATCTTCCTGACGGCAAGACGAGGTTTGGTGCAATCTCTCGTAAGGGGGCAAGCACAAATTCTCGCTCTTCCAAGAGTGGGTGTGGCAATCTTAATTCTTCAGTCTCACTGACTATATTATCATAAAAAAGCAGATCAATGTCAATGGTCCTTGATCCCCAATGAACTTTTCGTTCCCGTCCCAGTTGAAGCTCAATCCCCTGACAAAAATGAAGAAGCTGGAGTGGTTCAAGGGTTGTTTCAATTTCCAGAACTTGATTCCAATACAGAGGCTGATCCATAACACCCCATGGTTCTGTTTCATAGATGCGGGAAATTGCCCTAATCGTTATCATTGGACCTGCCAAGGCCGAAATCGCCGCTCTAAGATAATAGGCTCGATCTCCCAGATTACTACCTAACCCTAAATATACCTTCATGCTTGTCCACCAGCTTCACGCCAAACCTCCACGGAAACATCTCTAAAAATCCCTGGAATCGGAGCTTGTGGTTTATGCACTTCAACCCGTACAGAGAGGCACGAAAACTGCCCTAAAACTCGTCCAGCAATTTCCTCGGCCAAACGTTCGATTAAAAGAAATCTACTCTCTGTAACGCAAGCTTTGATAACCTGATATACCTCCCCATAATGGATCGTATCCTCAACTTGGTCTGAAGAGCCTACCTTGCTCATATCAAGAAAAAGGTCCATGTCAATCAAAAACTTCTGTCCCAACACTTGCTCCTCAGGCAATGCCCCGTGGTAGGCATAAAATTCTAAGCCTCGCAAATGAATTGCGTCACGCCCCCTCATAATGTACTCCTCTCTGCCCTCTCACTATAGCATCTGCCATTTGCACGGCTCTGCAATTGGCCTGAACATCATGGACACGGATGATATCCACCCCTGAAACGACACCTAGAACACTAGTTGCCAGAGTACCTTCTACCCTCTCGTCGACGGTTAGGTTTAAGGTCTTGCCAATCATAGATTTGCGAGAGGTTCCTAGTAAAACTGGATGTCCGAGGGTTTTGAACTCGGCCAATCGAGCCATAACCTCAAGATTCTGCTCTGTGGTTTTACCAAAGCCAATTCCCGGATCGACAATAATTTGATCTCCTGATAATCCTTGTGCTTCAGCTAGTTCAATGCTATGTCTTAAAAAATTCAGCATGTCACCCATAAGATGATGATAGGTTATTCCTACTTGATTATGCATCACAATGACTGGAGCCTTATACTCACCAACAACTCTAGCCATGTCCGGATCTTTCTGCAAGCCCCACACATCATTAATCAGGTGAGCTCCAGCTTCAAGTGCTCTAGCTGCAACCTTTGCTTTATAAGTATCAATCGAGACGGGAACTGAGACACGTTCCAAAAGAGTTTTAAGGATTGGTTCTATGCGACGCCACTCTTCATCTGGACTCACTTCCTCATGCCCGGGACGTGTCGACTCCGCGCCGATATCTAAAATATCCACGCCTTCTTTAATCATACGTTCCGCTTGCTCAATGGCATTTTCAAGATTAAAGTATCTGCCTCCATCAGAGAACGAATCCGGGGTTACATTTAGAATTCCCATGACCAATGTGCGCTCCCCGAGCTTCAGTTCCAAGCCTCGGCAATTCAAGCTGCGGATCTTCGAAGTTTCGAGAGTTTTAAGTAACAGCATTAAATCATGACCAATTTTTTTAAGCCCAAAAGGTTGGGCCAATATCTTTGGCACCAGTTTCTCCAGTTGCCGAGTTGTACCCAGCAACATGACATCAGTGGCCTCCACATTATTCGTAATAACCTCACGGTGTACAGCTGCATCCCCTCCCACCGAGAGCATTTCCTGTTTAAGAATATGTGCTACACGTAAAGGAACCTGCTCTAATTTTATGGCTCTACCTACTGCTTTCCCAGCCATATGAGCTATTCCCCCAGGATCAGAACCAATTTGTGTTAGGGCCATTTTTGCTTCTAACACATTATTGAGGGTAACCCACCGTAAGCCATATGTTTGCATTTGTATGTCCTCCCCTAATACACGATCAGTTTCATCTCAGGTTTAAACTTATGACAATGTGTATGCATGGCACAATGACGACAATCTCTGGAACAATCATCCGCTATCGCCAAGGCTTCTCCCAAAAGGGTCAGATTGCCGTCATGATGTCTGCGATGTTCTCGAATTCCTGTTAGAATCACTGGTATATCCTCTGAGCTAAAGTTGCTCTCTTCAAGCAAGGGGAGAGCCAGCCGTGCGCTTACCTCTGCATGATCTTCACCCGTTTGGTACTCAACCCAACGGCCAATATCATGGAGCAGCGCAGCAGCGTAAACCCCCTCTTTCGAGAGGGTAAGTTCCCCTCTTTCCAGAAGATACGCATAAGCGATCCGAGCAACGCTTAATCCATGGTCAAAGCCGTGCTTACAATAAGGACGCCCCTTTTCCAAATCTTCGATCTTTTCCATGTAGCTCAAGTAATCCGCATTTTCTAAGATTTGGTTAACGCGGGCCATTGAATGCAAAATCTTGTCACTCCCTACACTTCATCAACCTACTCAATGAGAGCATCCCATGGTTTTGCTTGTTGAAATGAATACGCCCCCTTGAAGGATGGTATACGTATTGTTTTCCTCGCGATGCTTACAGTCAAACCATTCTGTTTGAGGGTTACAGCTTCAAGTTTTGAAAAATAGTCCAAAAGCGTGTCTTGATCCCCAATCGCGGTCAATTCATAAGGAATCCCCTCAGAACGGTTAATCGGTACTTGGTTAACCAAGATCGTCGAACTACCACTCAGGACGATAGCCGTCGAGGCAACGACCCGCTGATCGTTGATACTGATTGCCTCAGCACCAGCCAACTTTAAGGTGTTAATCATCCGAGAAATGTCATCTGTCCTGAGCGGAAACAAAACCTTTTTATTCCGGTCATCAATACTTATCTGTATCCCGGGCCCCTCTACCGCTTGAGTCCCAGCGTGCATCTGTAATTGCTTCAAATGCACAAGAAGTTGAGGATCCGTTCCTACTTGTTGCCGAGCTAAGTCTAATCTCTCTGATAATTCGCGATGCGTTTTCTGAAGTTGAGCATTTTGCTCTTGAGAATTTGACAGCACAGCTTTCATCTGAATCATACGTTGCGCACTAATCTGCTCAGCAGCGGATACATTCTTTTGAGTCTGAACCTGAAGAGATATTAAAAAACCTAAGGCGATTGCCACCATGGTGACAGGCAAGGCTAAGTTTCTTTTCCAACGCTTCATTAAGATCCCTCCTTAAGAGGTTCAGCATACTGATAATCTCTAAGTTTTCCTGCCGGAATTGTGACGTCATTTATTACCTCTAGTTTACGGGTAATTCCATATAACTCTTGAAACTCACCCAGTCTATCCCAACCATAAAACTTAAGAGCTGCCGATAAATTGTATGAATCACCAATCGCACCAATCACATAAGGAGGCATTTGACGGGTCCCATTGATCTGGATAAAAGCCCCTCCGCAAAACACTTCCGTAAATGTCGTTACACGTTGACCATTGATTGCAATAGCTTCTGCCCCACCATTCCATAGAGCGTTTAAAATCTCTCGAATGTATTGTTCATGAATAAGATAGATATTAGGATCTTCATCTCCGGTGGCAACGCGTGTTGAATCATTGAGAGTAATCCTGATTCCTTGACCCGTAAGTGCCACTAACCCTGCATTCATTCTAGCTTCTTGAACTTGTTGATTTAGCAAGGCGGAGGAACTTTGACCCTGGGCATATTTCAACAATTCTTGCTGTATCTTCTCATTCTCAGTGGAGAGTTGTTGATTTTCTTGTTCCGTTTTAATTAGACTGGGCACTGCCGTTTCCTGAAGCGACACCTGACTTCCAGCAATTCCCTGTGCCTTAATCAAAATTATGAAAAGAAATCCCAGTAAAACAGAGGCCAAACCTAATAGAGTGCGTTCTTTTTTATCTAAATACACTTTCACACCTCCATACTATATAGCATCGGCCGCTTTGTTCACAAAGTGAACTCGTTCAGCTAAAGCTGAACATGGAACACTCACTTACAGTGGGCGTCTTAAACTTAAACGTGGATACTTATCCCCGAAATGAATTTTATTATTTAGTTTAATAAAGGGACACCCATGCGGGCGTCCCTTTTCTTATTCACTCAGCCATTCGTCGCCCGCTTTTTGATAATCTAGGAGTTCTTCGGGTTTAAAATAAAGCGCTATCTCGCGTTCTGCACTTGTAAGCGAGTCTGAGCCGTGAATGATATTCCGACTAATATCCATCCCATACATCCCACGAATAGAGCCTGGATTGGCATTCGCTGGATTTGTTGATCCCATTAGTTCGCGAGCCAGCAACACCCCGTTTTTCCCTTGCCATACCATCGCGACGACCGGAGAGGACATAATATAGCTGACCGTCGGTTCAAAGAACCCCTTGCCTCGATGTTCTGCATAATGTGCTTCAGCAAGGGCACGATCCACTTGAATCAACTTCATGCCGGCGAGTTTTAACCCCTTCTTCTCAAAACGGGCAATCACCTCACCCACTAAACCCCTCTGAACTGCATCTGGTTTCAGCATAATGAATGTACGTTCCATCTCAGATTCTCCCCTCAAAGTGATCTAACCTGAATCTTATCTAGTAAGACTCCCACTTCTATTAAGCGGGAGTGGTACACTGTACTCTGCTTCTCGACTTTAGTTGAACGAGTTCACTATTTTTTATTTACCTCGATATCCACTGTTTGACTTGGCAAGTCTGAATCCTGGGAACCACTTTTTTCAGCGATTTCTAGCGGACTACCCTTTTCTAAACTTATAGAAACTTCGCGACCTTCGACTGCCTCCACATTAACCACAAACTTTTCCATCAGAGCTGCAAAATCTTTAACATCCAGTGTTTCTTTCTCCATCAATGCCTCAGCAATGGCGTGTAATTTATCAATATTTTGCTGTATGAGATTCTGAGCATTCTGGTAGCACTCATCAATAATGCGGCGAGCTTCTTTGTCAATCGAATAGGCCACTGCGTCACTATAACTACGATCACGGGAAATATCTCTGCCCAAGAAGACTTGCTCTTCTTTGTGACCGAAGGTTAGAGGGCCCAGTTCTTCAGACATGCCCAGCTCTGTAATCATTTTCCGAACGATCCCTGTCGCCCGCTCCAAGTCATTAGAGGCACCGGTACTGATTTCATGAAGCACTAAAGCCTCAGACACTCGACCGCCAAGCAGCATGGTTACCTGATCTAACAGTTGGGATTTGGTCATATAATTGCGGTCTTCTTTCGGAAGAAGAAGAGTATATCCTCCTGCCCTTCCACGCGGGATAATTGACACCTTGTGTAAGGGATCCGTATGAGCGAGGAGCTCCCCGAGTAAGGCATGCCCAGCCTCATGATAAGAAACAAGTTTCCGTTCAAATGGACTTATCACTCGACTCTTTTTCTCCGGTCCTGCGATAACTCGTTCAATCGAATCTTCTAACGCCTGCTGTCTAATTTGAGTTTCATTCCGACGAGCAGAGAGAAGTGCCGCCTCGTTAAGCAAGTTGGACAAGTCTGCGCCTGTAAAACCAGAGGTTTGTCGAGCAATCACTTGAAGATCTACATCCGTTGTCATTGGCTTGCCCTTGGCATGGACTTTTAAAATCTCTTCGCGCCCTTTAACATCTGGAACATCCACCACAACTTGGCGATCAAAACGACCTGGCCGTAATAGCGCGGGATCAAGGACATCTGCCCTGTTCGTAGCCGCGATAATAATAACACCATCATTCCCGTTGAATCCATCCATCTCTACAAGAAGTTGATTAAGGGTTTGTTCCCGTTCATCATGTCCCCCACCTAAACCAGCTCCCCGTTGCCGACCAACAGCGTCAATCTCATCAATAAATACGATACAAGGGGCGTTTTTCTTGGCTTGTTCAAACAAATCTCGAACTCTTGAAGCTCCAACTCCTACGAACATTTCCACAAAATCCGAGCCACTGATGCTGAAGAATGGTACGCCTGCTTCTCCAGAGACAGCACGAGCAAGGAGGGTTTTACCGGTTCCAGGAGGGCCAAACAATAAAACTCCGGTGGGAATCTTCGCCCCTAGTTCATGAAACTTCTTCGGTTGCTTCAAGAATTCAACGACTTCCTCAAGCTCCTCTTTAACCTCATCTGCTCCGGCAACATCGGCAAATGTCACCTTTTTCTTATCTTCCCCGACAAGACGGGCTTTACTTTTCCCAAACTGCATTACCCGGTTTCCACCACCCTGGCTCTGTTGCATCATGAAGAAGAACAAACCAACAATGATGATAATGGGGAGCATTGTGGTTAGAAGTCCGACCCACCACGGAGACTTAGGGGGTGGTTCAACGACAAAGTTAATGCCGCGGGAATATAAATCTGTTGCTAGTTGTTGATCATTGGCCAGGCCAACTACCTCGTGCTTTTTATCGTCCTTCATCGTGACTGTGTACTTAGTAGAATTATCTTCTACGACACCGACGACACTTTTAACCTGATCCTCGACAACTGCCTTTTTAAAAGCGTTATAATCCATTCCAATCTCTTTGCTAACGGGAGGGGTCGACCATTTAATTAACATAATCGCCATGAGAATTATTAGAAGATAAATTGCCGCATTCTTAAAGACCTTCAAATATGGTCCTCCTCTCTAGTTAGGAAACTGCCTCATTACAAAGCAATTCCTCATATTATACCATGCAGTATTAGGTTTTACAATGAATTCAAATTAGACCCGCACTTGTGTTTGAAAATACAGTAAACCTTTTTGCCTTCTTTTCCAAGGCGGTAAAGGTCGCTCTGACGAACACCGGGAATCCATAGCACTTCTGTTCCGCAAGCAATCAGTGGCATATGATTTCTTGCTTCGACAGAAATATTCTCCTCCTGAAAAACCTTTTTGAGGGACTTATGCCCTATACCCTGAAACCACATTTTGTCTCCCTGGCAACGTGTACGACACACCAGTTGTATCGGGAGCTGAGCTAAGCGGTCGTGGTCAAAAACTGCTACTACATTCCCCAACCCTTGTAAATCATCCTTCACGGGTTCAGGACTCCATTCCTTCAATAATCCAATATTTATGTTTAAATAGGGAATCTCTGCCCACTGCCCCATAACTATAGGTATCTCTGGAAACACAACCTCATCTTGCTGTACAGATATTGCAGGTCCTTTAAACCAAATACCCTCAGCCGTGATTTTTATCGTCATACCCGGTATATCCTGCATCCAACCGATCTTTCCCAGGGAATCCATAATTTTTGCAACATAGGAGTATCCCAACCCTCGGGGTTCATGCGCGACCATTGTGGCCGCTCTGCGTAACAGGCGAGACAGTATGGCAGGCGGTTCAGCAAAGACCTCACGGCTTAAGCCAATCGCATCCTGGGAATCTCTGAAATGGTACTTTTCCCAGAAAACGTCAACTTGCTGAGTTAGATAGTCTTCATCCCAGCGAAGAAGTTCTCCTGTACGACCAAGGGCCTCCTGAATTCGAGGGTTGTAATTCCTCTCCAACTCAGGTATCAACTCCAACCGGATTTGATTACGTACGTAAATAGGGTCTTGATTTGACCGGTCGAGCTCAAAAGGCACTGCCTCCTGCTCACAGTAATTCAGAATATCGGCTTTTGTAAACGTTAGCAACGGGCGTATGATCGAGTCTTTAGTCGGATATATTCCAGCCAAGCCGGCAGTTCCACTTCCTCGAAGTAAGCGATAAAGAATAGTTTCAGCTTGATCCCCGAGATGATGCGCCGTTGCCAAAAGTGAGCATCCTTCTCTGAGCATATCCTCTTTCCAACGGGCGTAACGCCATTCTCGCGCCGCTTCTTGGAATGATTGACCCATGGTTTTAGCAAATCCTTTGGCATCAAAACGGTGAATTAGACAGGGGATTCCCCACTTCGCTGCCATCTGTTGAACAAGGCGCAACTCAGAATCTGACTCTTTCCGAACACCATGATGAACATGTGTTAACACTAAGGAAATTCTTTTTGCCCAATCCTCTTGTACATATCTCCAAAGAATATGACATAGAGCCATTGAATCCGGACCACCCGATACTGCGACCATAACTTTAGTTTTGGGATCGATCAGTTGAGGTAATATGTGAGTGCGTAGTTTTTCGTACATACCTTCAATCCCCTTTACGAAACAGGCACAGCCTATAAGATTAAAATCCATAGTAATACAAATCCATCTGCCTGCTTAACCTATGGTTATGGTTATTGATATTGTTGTAGCTATAGCTTCTACGAAAAATTAAAATTTCAAACCTATTTTCCTTAACTATTCTAACACTTTAAATTGATTATTGACAAGAGTAGGGTTGAGTCATGAATCACCTCAACTAGAATAATAAAAAGGGCCCGATTTCTCAAGGCCCTAAAAATATTTGGTCTAATAACCATTGTAGAGGCAATTCATGGAATTGCCTCTACAAAATCTTAGAACAAGCCGCTAACTTTACCAGTCTTGGTATCAACGTCAATTCTTCTGTAAGCAGGATCGGAACTTGTTCCAGGCATCAAACTGATAGTACCTGCCATCGGGCAAAGGAATTTCGCTCCACCATAGACTAAGATATCACGGATCGGTAATCTCCAGCCTGTTGGCACACCTTTTAGAGTGGGATCGTGGGATAGGCTCAAATGGGTTTTAACCATCATAGTGGAGAAATCGGCATAATAGGGATCTGATTCAAATTTCTTAGCCTTAGCTTCTGCCTCTGGTGACCAATCTACTCCGTCTGCCCCGTAAACTTCTTTAGCGATAAGCTCAACGCGTTCACGCAACGGCATTTCCAATGGATAGAGGCATTTGAATTGAGATTCTTCTGTGCAAGCATCCATAACTGTATCTGCTAACTCTAAAGCACCATCTCCACCGCTGAGCCAGTGATCAGAATGAGCACAACGAGCTCCTGCATCCCTAACAATTTTCTTAATCAAGTCAATTTCTGCTTGGGTGTCTGTGTAGAAACCGTTAATGCAGACAACTGGAACGATTCCAGATTTTTTAATAATTCCAAGATGGTGAAGCAGGTTAGCGCAGCCTTTTTCAACCAGCTCGAGATTTTCTTGGGTATACTCTTCAGGTAATGGACGACCCGGTACGACTGCAGGTCCGCCGCCATGCATTTTAAGAGCACGGATAGTTGCTACGAGAACGGAAACATCCGGTTTTAAGCCGCCCAAGCGAGCTTTAACATTCCAGAATTTCTCAAATCCGATATCTGCTGCAAATCCGCTTTCCGTAACATGATAATCAAACATTTTGAGACCAACGCGGTCCGCAATAATGGAAGATTGCCCGATAGCAATATTAGCAAACGGACCAGCATGAACCATGACTGGTTGACCTTCAGCTGTGTAACAAATTGTTGGATTAATCGTGTTACGCATCCAGGCGGTCATTGCGCCATCGACTTCTAAGTCCTTAGAGGTAACAGGTTGGCCGGTTTTACTATAAGCAACGATAATTTTACCAATCCGCTCTCTAAGATCCGGAAGATCTTTAGCGACAGCCAAAATTGCCATTAACTCTGATCCAACAGCAATCCCGAATTTAGATGTCATTTGGAAGCCATCTTTTTTACCGCCAATACCAATAATAATATTTCTCAGGCCTTGAGCAGCGTAGTCAATAACCCAACCCATTTCTACATTCTTAGGATCGATGTCCAAGCGTTTCAAGCCACGCTTAGCAAGCTCTTCATCCGTATAGTTTGCTTCATGCTGCATCCGGGCATTCAGTGCAACCATGCAAAGATTATGAGCGTTCATAATGTCATTAATGTCCCCTGTGAGTCCTAAAGAAAATTCAGTCATCGGAATCAACAGAGCGTTTCCACCACCAGCTGCAGTACCCTTAATATTCATCGTAGGGCCGCCGGACGGTTGCCGAACTGCGCCACCAACGTTCTTGCCTCTCTTAGCGAGTCCTTCGATAAGACCCAGCGTCGTCGTAGTTTTTCCTTCACCAAGTGGAGTTGGGGTAATAGCTGTTACCTCAATATATTTTCCATCGGGTTTATCTCCAAGGCGCTCCATCATTTTCAGAAAGTCTACTTTTGGTGTTTTTCCGTAGGGGATTATTTCCTCTTTTCTGAGTGACAACGTTTCAATTAATTGGTCAACTGTAGGCATGTTTTTTTCGGCCTCTTCGGCGATCTGCCAGTCCTTAAGTTTTGTAGCATCCCAAGCCATTTTTTAATCCGCTCCCTTAATTTAATTTGATTGACTTACGTTTAGCCAGAATTTAAAACTCTGCAGCACCCTCAGTCTAAGGTTTTAAACTTAGGATTCTGAGTAGTTCCAATAAGACATAATAGTTTGATTCGACACATATTTCTGTTATCCTGCTAGCAAGTAAATTTATCCAGCATATCTCTACGCTACACAGGTGGAGTCAGAACTCCACCTGTGTAGCGTGTTTCCTATTATCATCCCCTCGTTTACCTTAAACATACGCCTCAATCGCTCCAACAACTTTTCCTGATAACTAATATGATCCCATCATCTTCAAGTGCTCCTCCACCTATGCGGCGAGCCTCCGCGGCAATAAGTTCCGCGATTTCCTGAGACTTAGACTTATTATAGGCAATTCTCTCTAAGAACTCTTGAATCCAATCCGTACCTTCTTTTAAAACATCCTGAACCCCATCCGTCAATAGTATTAAAGTTTCCTCATTCTCCATCTTCGTCTCAATAACCGGAGTATCAATCTGATTTAATATGCCCGCAGGAAGACTAGATGAGTCAAACGACTTAACCCCATCCTTACTGATCAAATACGTGGCAGACGCTCCCACTTTAATTAGTTTGATATTCGTAGATTCCAAATCAATAATAGCCATATCAATCGTTACGAAACTTTCCTCGGGGGAACGCATAACTAGAATGGAGTTTAGTGCCTGAATTGCTCCTTCTGGTTCAAACCCTGTCGTCAATAATTGCTCCAGAAGAGTCAAGGCGGTAGCACTTAACTTGGCAGCGTTTTCTCCCACACCCATACCATCACTCAAAACAAAAGCATGCTGACTTGTCGAGAAAGCTATCGAAGCATAATTGTCTCCACTCATTGAATTGCCAGTTTTAGTAAATGTCGATACCCCTACATCAAGGAAATGTCGGCGACGGCGAGCTAAATTTGATGGCTTGACGATCTCCCAGTTATGCTGAGTATGGAGTTCTTTAGCTAAATTTCCTATGACATGCGAGACATTAAGAAACTGTCGTGACAAGGCCTCTTGGTTCAGTACCAGTCGACGACGCCATGTCTCCTGACTCTTTTCTTGTTCCATGATAAATTGAACCCCTAACAGAATTTCTTTTAAACGCCCACAATGACGCTTCCACTCAACAGGTAGTTGCTGTAATGTTACATCGGTTTGATTCTCTACCAAAGCAAACAGTTCAAAGAAAATATGGTAGGTCTTGTAAAACTCTCGATTCCAACAGGCATCCTTTGTAGGACAAGAGTGACACACACGCTCTACTAGGACATTCATCAATTCGGAAACTTCTGGACGCATGTCAAACGTCTCTGACTCAGCCGCTTGATAGCTTAAAGCAATTTCGTCAAAAATTTCTGCTAAGGCCTTTACTTTAGAAACAGTCGTTTCAATCTCTGGAATCGCCTTTGGTTTTAAAAAGTCCTTTTTTGGAGTAGCTCCAGGTAATAATAAAAAGAGGAATAGACCTAGGATAGAGGAAATAAGTTGGGAATATATTACTTCTTGTTGCAAGAAGACTGTCAACATCATCATTACTGCTATAAAAGCTGTTCCAATTCCTAGTTTACCAAACCGACGAAATGCTCCTGTGCAAAAACCTGCTAAACCGTAAATTCCCGCATCCATCAGAGTTTGACTACTCAACGATAATTGAGGTAAAAACCCTAATAAGGCACCTACACCCGCTGACGTGCCCGCTCCGTATCGTTCAGATATAAATAAAACAAAAAAGCTTAGCAAGACCACGGAGATATTGATTTCCATAAATTGAACACCTTGAAGTCCACTTATTAGTCCGATGAGAATAAATAGCCAGGCTATTCCTTGCTCACGCTGGAATTCACCACTCCAAATGGCCTCCTGATGGCTCAAAGCGAACCAGAAAATGATTGCAAATCCTCCCGATAATACACTATAAAGACCGACTGAAAGGAATGCATAAAGACCTGGTTTGACAAGACTTACGGCAAAGCCTGAAATAATGGCTGCCATCAAACCCGTTAGAATAACCAAATACGTTCCCTGACTCTTCTTTTTGCGTATGGAGGGCAATGACACCAGCAAAGCCCCTAAGATAAACACCACCTGCAAAGCGAAGGAAAGGTCTTTCAAGGAAATCACGCCGATAAGAATTCCCAATAGACCAAACGGAAATCCCTTATCTCTTCTCAATATCAAAGCAGCTCCGAACGCGACCCCAAAGGGATGGAGGCCTAGGATACTTCCTCTCGCCAACAACCCGCCTAATACCAAAGGGAAAAGCATTCCTTCAACTGAGATTCTACTTCCCAGACTCCGATCCATTTTTAACGTTGCCCATTCTGCCATAATGCCACCTCTTACCCATTTATTGGTAACATTATAGCTTAGCGCAATAGAAAACCTTGTCTAGTCAAGTCAAACAAACGCAACAACTTTCGACGTTGTTAGTTAAATCTCTCTAATAAGATCTGCATTAACCCCATAGCACTCTAAAATATGCCGACATTTTCAAAAATTATATAAAGAAAAACCGCCTTACGGCGGTTATATCCTAATATCTACTTGAACCTCTACCTCCACGCTTTGAATCTGTAGCTCGGCGAAATTCAGTCTGACGCTCATCACTGTCTTTTATAAACTTAGCCAATTTATCCTCAAAGGACACAGTTGGCGGAAGACGGCGTTCACGACCCACATTGCGAACTGTGGGGTTTGCTTGTTTGATTGAAAGTCCGATTTTTCCCTTTTCATCAACATGAATGACCTTTACCTTTACGTGATCCTGTTCCTTCAAATAATCTCGAACGTCCTTGACATAGGCATCAGCGACTTCCGAGATATGTACGAGTCCGGTCACTCTATCCGGCAATTCTATAAATGCTCCAAAGTTCGTGATCCCTGTTACGACCCCTTCAACAATACTGCCAACGTCAATGGCCATACGAAGTAAACTCCTCCTTGTGATGATCTATCTATACTTACTCTATATTATATGCAGTAGTTTTCGTGCCTGTCAAGGCATAGACTGCCCTTGTAAGGTACTAATTCTTGGGAGAAATAAGAATTTCGCCTTGTTTTACAAGCCCTAACTGCTCCCTTGCCAATTGTTCAATGTAACTAGGGGTGTTTAAACGAACAATTTCCTCCTGGAGGCGTTTTTCCTCTTGAAGCAATAAGACCTTTTCTTGATTCAAGTGAGCTAATTGCCCTTCCACATGAGAACGGAGTTTCCATATCTGCCATACTGAGCTTCCGACCACTGTAAATAGTATGCAAATTATCAGGATAGGAATGGGACGAAGTCGAACCCTTTGACGATTTTGAGTCTTAGTCTTAGTCTTCAGACAAGCCCTCTTCATCCAATTCCTCTCCTCCTAAACCAAGCTCTCCGCCTGGTATAATACAAACTATTTCATATCCTTTACTTCTTGCTCTGGTTAATAGAGTTGCCACAGAACTTTGACTGAGATGAAGTTTCTTAGCAATATCCTCCACAGACTTTCCGCTTTCTTTGAGGATCACTGCCTGGCGTTCACGAAAACTCAGTTTTTCCAAGCCCCTTATTTCAATATGCACTGTGGCACGCCCTTGCTAAAAGTTATACACAGGTGTGGATATGTTGTGGACAAATCAACTACATTTTGCCTACAAACCACTTACAAAAGACTGCGGATAGTTCCATTATAGCCATTTAATTATTGAGAATCAACCCCTCCAAGGAATTTATCCATTTGGCTTAGGTGGCAAGAGATGATTTAACCATGCCTTCATTCTCTTCTTCACACCCATGATTGGCTCAAAGAGAATCACTTCTGTGATCCTATAAACTAGAAGGCTAAACCAACGCAACATGGCGTAGGGTGGTCGCATAATCATGAAGAGTCCTCTAATCGGAATCTTAATTCCTTTCTGAATAAGTCTGGCAAAGTACGTCAAAATCCCATATATTCCAAAAAAGCAACGTACTGAAAAACGGCTCAATAATCTTAGGTAAAGAACTAGACCCAGTAAACTTCCCCACATAATGTACGAACGAAAGGCTAGAGCATTTGCTTTCTTAAAAAACCAGAAAAGAATAGTCAAGGCAACTAAAGAAAAGACTATATCTCCTACAAATGTCACTATTCGCCCCCAGCCTTGCCAACGTCTAAACGTGCGGTAAAAATCAAAAACTACCCCTACTGACGCCCCTGCTAGGATTACCCAAAATAACGTCACGAATTCTGAGATTGTTCTTCCTCCTTTCTCTCTACTTTGGAGGCCTAACTCTTAGCGTAAAACTCGGTTCAAAAAGCCTCGACGAGAACTGCCGCTAGAATTTCTGTGGTAAATTAAAGCACCAATATGCCCTTGAAGATCCACTAACCCCTCCTCAAGATTAAGCAATTTGATGCCTAATTGATCCCCTTTAATGCTCAATATTCCTAGCTCAGTTTCAAGAATAATTTCTTTAGGGTCAAAGGACTGAACTTTATGTACTCCTGTTAAAGAAATTTGTTCTCGATTTTCCATGACAAGGCGATGTCCTTTGCCAGCTTTGTCCACCATGCCCCATCCCCCTAACTCTTTTTTCTCTTATAACCCTATTCATGTTGTACGTCCTTTAGACATAGCTGGTGGGGAGGAAGTTCCTTCGTTGGTTCGTGGATGCTACAGTGGAAGAGTGTCTAGCCCGTTCGCACATCCTACGCCGATAAGTATTCCTTTAGGGATCACGGCTTCGGCGATACTCTCCACCGGAGACTATCGTGTTCCATTGCTATTCGCTTGTCGCTAAAGCTAAAACGCAAAACCTCTGGGCTTTCTGGTCGAATGCTATGCCGTCCTTGGCGCATTCGACACTTGGCACGTCCTGTGCCGGCGCATGTTAACCGTTGCGTTTCTTAACGCCTTATCGACTGCGCTCATTGACGCAATTCCACTAATCGTGCTCTCTAAGCTAAGAAACTTCCTCTGGACTTGGGTCGACGGAGGGGTTAGAACAAAGTCGGGAACTCTTTGGGGGGACTGTTGCGTCATTAACCCAAATACGCTTTGAGGGGAGGGAGTGTCTTAGACCTTTCTCACAGTTCCATTACTGTGCGCTTGTCTCAATTCTTCTATCCTCGCTCTAAGCTATGAACACTCCTTGGGTTAACACGGGATAAAGATGTATGTTTTGAGGTGCTGTGGCGCTCTGTTTGTGGTCTGCAGCAATACGTTCGCGTCATTTTAGCCAGGAAATGTAGGAAACTGAGGAATAGGGAAATGGGATGGTTCTTGCTTCATTCCTGCGGAATCTAAATCTATAATAAATAAAAAAGACAAAGTCTTTTTATTAAGACTCTGTCCTTCGTTCATCCCGTATTAATTCATAGAGTGTTTGTGCTTCGTTGGCCTTTATGCTGTTTGGCGTTGCCATAACTCTGACTTCTAGAATTCTGCTACCCATCTCAATGGTAATTAGGTCCCCCGCCTTAACTTCAGCTGAAGGTTTAGCGGTTCGTCCGTTAATACTGATCTTTTCACCCACACAAACATCTTTGGCAACTGTACGACGCTTTATAAGGCGTGAAACCTTCAAATATTTATCAATACGCATAACTACCCTCCTTGAAAACTAGGCTGATTCAGCCATAAACACACTAAGGCGCCGCAATAGCGAAAAGAGGCTATCTGTAGGCTCAAACAAGGTTGTTCGAGGTTAAAACACCACTCTGAGGCGAGAAGAGACCGCTGGCCATGCCTCGAACAAGGTTGTTCGAGATTAGAACGCTACCCAAGGATGGCCGAGTGTCCCTGTAACCATGACTCGAACAAGGATGTTCGAGATTAGAGCATCGCCATGGATGGCTAGATGCCGTGATGGTGAGAAGGGACCACTGCCATGGATGGCAAGGTGTCGTGATGGTGAGAAGGGATCACTCCTGACATTTATCTCTGAAATGGTATAAAAATCAGGTTCCAGAAAACCTGGAACCTGATTTTATCGTTAGTCCGAAGACTCATTTTTGTACTGCATCTTTGAGAGCCTTACCTGCTTTAAAACCTGGTACCTTCGCCGCAGGAATCTGAATTTCTTCTTTAGTTTGTGGATTTCTTCCTGTCCGTGCAGCACGATCTTTTACTTCGAATGTCCCAAAACCAACGAGTTGAACCTTTTCACTTTGTGCCAACGACTCCTCGATTACATCAAAAACAGCTTTTACTGCTTTCTCTGCATCTTTTTTGGACATGTCAGCTTTCTCCGCCACCGCGCTAACTAATTCAGCCTTATTCAAAATTAGTCCCTCCTAAATAACTGATCTTATCACAAGGGTTATATTTCGCGATAAAAGACCAATCTCCTGCTTTTTTAAGATTATATCATTTATTTACTGCTTTTTCTTTAGATTTTGCCTTTTCCCAAAAAATATCCATTTCACTAAGAGAAAGTTTCTCGAAAACATGTTCCTCTTCTTGACTTAATTCAACCATCTTCAAAAAACGATTCTGAAACTTATGTATGGCATCCCTTAAAACTTCTTCAGCATCAAGCTTTAAAAAACGAGATAGATTTACAATCGCAAATAATAAATCCCCTAATTCTTCACGAATCCCGATTCCGTTCGCAAGTGCACTCTTAAGTTCCTGTAGTTCCTCCTGGACTTTCCCCCAAGGACCCTCCATATCTTTCCAATCAAACCCCACCTTGGCAACTCTATATTGCGTTTTAGATGCCCACATTAGTGCAGGTAAGCTCTTAGGATCGCTGAAGAAGTTCGCCTCATTTTTATCGGTCTTCTCTTTTAGTTTAATTCTATCCCAAGTCTGGATTACATCCTTCGCTGTTTTGGCCGTCTCCTCTCCAAAGACATGAGGATGTCGACGAATCAGCTTTTGGATAACCCCTTGAAGTACGTCTTGGAGTTCAAATTCACTAGCATCCGAAGCAACCTGAGTATGAAAAACAACTTGCAATAATAAGTCTCCCAACTCTTCACATAAATTATACATATCTTGTTTTTCGATCGCATCAATAACTTCATAACTTTCCTCAATGAGATAAGGCTTTAAAGATTCATGGGTTTGCTCCAGGTCCCATGCGCACCCACCTTCGGAACGCAAAGTTTTCATTACTTTGGCCAACTTAGAAAAGGAGATAACCTCTGTATTCGGCGGCAAAACTACGGTGGTCAAGTGATCAAAAGTCCCATGATCCAACTCGTAGAGCGAGAGCTTGTCCACTTGTTCTAGGGGAGTACCGAGGGCTTTAGTAACATACACGCTTGCCTCATCCGGATAGGACAACATAAGATCTAATTTAACCTCGGATGCTATCCGTTTATTATACACTTGGGGGATTATTAGCCATTCCTGCCCAGTCAGTCCTATGTCTTTGAGGGCATCATAATTGCGTATCAGTACGCCCTTAATCGGATCAAACTTTAGGACTCTAAAAAGCTCATCAACAAAGCTCATAGCTGGATGGATCACAACCTTATATTCCTGGGCAAGTTTTTCCTCAATAAGCTGTATAGTCTTTTCAGCAACCATCGGATGCCCGGGAACTGCGTAGACAATTTCCGAACCCTTCTGTAACTCTCTTCGCAGCTGTTCCGTAATCCTTTCATACACAGCCTCGAAGGACGGTTCCGTTGCATAGATCTCGTCAAACGATTCTATGCTTATACCCTCTCCCAGTAATTCCTGAACACAAGGATGCTGAGAAGTTCGCACAAACAGTTTTTTGGCACTGAGTATTCGCCTATAGTTACCGAGAGTTATTTGTTCAAGTCCTGCAGGGCCTAGGCCGATTACATGTAGACACGAAGACAAGTTTTAACACCTCCTTTTGAAATAGTTTATCATAAAGTATCCTGTCCTACACCATCGGATTTGCAATTGAAAGCTAGGCTTTTGTTTTTATACTTAGTAACTAATCACGAATAAAAAATAAAGCGGCAATACCGCTTTATTTTTCTGCACTAACGCTATTGTTCCATTTGCTTTGCTAAAAAGGCTGCTGCCGTTTCAACCAATTTAATCTCTAAATCTCCCATCTTTATTCCAGGCTCCTTAGATAGGAGCATCACGGCCCCTATAGGATCTCCTTGTGAAACGATCGGAGCAACGACTTCGCTCGTATACTTACATTTATCCTCCTCATCATTTTCAGGACAAGTCTTGCACGTGGCATGATCTCCTGCCAAACCGATATGAACAGTTTTCCTTTCCTCCATAGCTTGTTCAACGGACGGTCCGATCGCTTTATTCAGATACTCTTTTTTCGAGGCTCCAGCTACAGCAATAATCGTATCTCGGTCTGCGATACAAGTAATATGTCCGGTTGCTTCGAATAGCGAATCCGCATATTCCCTTGCGAATTCCCCTAATTCACGGATAGGAGAATATTTCTTCAGGATCACTTCTCCTTCCCGGTCTACAAAAATCTCTAACGGATCACCTTCCCGAATACGAAGAGTCCGACGAATTTCCTTTGGAATAACGACACGACCGAGGTCATCAATTCTTCTTACAATACCGGTTGCTTTCATAGGCGCACATTCCTCCTTTTGTCGTTCTCGAAAACTCATTGCGTCCTTTTAAAAACCTTAAATTCAATGATAGTATATATCTAGAGATTGCCAATTATTCATTTTTTTCCAATGCAAAAAAAAGAAGGCATTATTTAATTGCCTTCTTTTCTCCAAATTAGTTAACTTGTTGGCTTATATCCTTGAGAATATTCGATTTTCGCGTTCTTCAGTAGCTCGTTAAAAAATGTCTGGAACTTCGAATCCTTCGCCTGGTTGAGCGCGTCTTCACTCACTCGAGCCTTTACTTTGTCATAGTCTGGAGCTTCAGCGGCCGTGTGTGCTTCAACCAGTATTACGTGATATCCAAATTCAGATTTTACAGGGGCTGTTGAGAAAGTACCTACCTTTTGGCTAAACGCTGCAGTCTCAAACTCAGGAACCATTTTTCCCTTCGTAAATGTGCCGAGATCCCCACCGGAATCCTTAGCTCCTGGTTCAGTGGACTTCTCCTTAGCTAACTGTACAAAATCAGTCCCAGCTTTAAGTTGTGCAATAATTGCGTTGGCCTCATCTTCCGTTTTGACCAAAATATGACGAGCTTTTACACTTTCAGGTTGAGAGTAATTCGCTATATTTTGATCATAAAAAGTTTTAATGTCTGCATCAGTTAATTTAATATCACCCGTCGTTTTCTCATAGACTGCCAAGAAATTTCTTAATTCCAAGACTGTCATGCCTTGTTGTTTAAGTGTATCTTGAAATATCGTTTCATCCCCAATATTCTTTTTAATAATCTCTTCCTGCTCTTTAACTTTAGCATCCTCTGGATTAAGAGAATTCTTTTTGACTTCTTGAGCAATTAGTTTACCTTCGATCATACGGTCTAATAACTGGCTTTTAATTTGAGATAAGGCCTGTTTCCCTTGGTCTGTGTCAAATTTCATGCCTTGTTTTTCATAAGTTTTTTGTGCTTCAGCAACTCGTTCTTCCAAATCCTTGACTAAGATCTGATCTTCATTCACTTTTACCGCCCATTTACCGCCAACCAACGAGGAACACCCCGTAGCCACAAGCATCAATGCTAAAACTCCAAAAATCATTCCCACCCGGGATTTTTTCATAAAGACACACCCTTTCAATTTGACATGAGAATAGTATATCAAGGAGTTGTCCTTGAAGCAATGTCGCAAAATGTCGAAAGAACCCGTCGTGAAGCCTCTATCACAGCCTCTTGATCAATCGTACGAATTCGGATTTTGCATTCAAGATTGCCATTTTGCATCGTCCTAAACGACAACGGGTAAGGTGAAGCCGACGCCACGGACATCAGATGTGCTCCCGTTATCCCTAAATCTGCTGAGAAACGAATAATTACGTTTTGCTTAGCCTGCTGAATTTGCTCAATTTTCAAGGAGCTTGCCAGCAACTTAATCCGGATAATTTCAATCAAGTGTTCGACTTCCCGAGTCGGAGTCCCAAAACGATCCACCAGTTCGTCCACCATTTCGCTAAGTTCGCCTTCATCATGAACCATCGATAACCGTTGATACAAAGACGCCTTGGATTGGCGGTCCACAACGTAGGAGTCCGGTAAGAAGGCATCTACTTGAAGTTCAATGCTCGGTTCGACAACCTCTTCAACCTTCTCTCCCCGAAGTTCTTGGACAGCTTCTTTAAGCATTTGACTGTACATTTCAAATCCTACAGCCGATAAATGCCCATGTTGTTGGGCACCAATGAGGTTTCCTGCACCACGAATTTCCAAATCCCGCATCGCTATTTTAAATCCCGCCCCAAATTCCGTAAACTCTCGGATTGCTGCAAGACGTTTTTCAGCAATTTCTGTCAGAACCTTTTGCGGTTTATATAAAAGGTAGGTATAGGCCTTGCGGTTAGAACGCCCCACTCGCCCACGCAATTGATAGAGTTGGGATAAGCCAAAACGATCGGATTCATCGATAATCAGGGTATTCACATTAGGCATATCAAGTCCTGTTTCGATAATTGTTGTAGAAACCAAGACATCCATTTCATGCTCTAGAAAATCCAGCATTACTCGTTCTAAGGCTGTTTCACGCATTTGACCGTGAGCAACCCCGAACCGTGCTTCAGGCACTAATTGACTAAGAAAATGGATCACTTGATCCATATCCTCTACTCGGTTGTGCACATAGAATACTTGCCCTCCACGATGAATTTCACGCCGTATAGCCTCTCGAACCACATCTGGGCGAAACTCAGTGACATAGGTTTGCACAGGGTACCGCCCCTCCGGCGGGGTTTCGATGATACTCATATCCCGAACTCCCACCAAAGACATGTGTAATGTCCTTGGAATCGGGGTTGCTGACAAGGTCAGTACATCGATGTTCCCTTTTAAGGTTTTCAGTTTTTCCTTATGCGTAACCCCGAAGCGCTGCTCTTCATCAATCACCAATAACCCTAAATCACTAAATTTGATGGCCTCGGAGAGAAGGCGATGTGTGCCCACAACGACATCGATTTGCCCTTCTTTAATGCCTTTAATTATCTCCTTTTGCTCTTTCTGAGAACGGAAGCGACTTAGCATTTCAATTTTAATGGGATACCCCATAAATCGTTCTCTGAAGGTATTAAAATGTTGCTGGGCTAAAATAGTCGTGGGGACAAGAACCGCCACTTGCTTGCTATCCATGACCGCTTTGAAAGCAGCTCGGAGAGCAACCTCTGTCTTACCATACCCTACATCTCCACAAAGTAAGCGATCCATGGGACGTGGGCGTGTCATATCCGCTTTTACATCCTCGATACTTTGGAGTTGATCTGGAGTCTCCACATAAGGAAACTTCTCCTCAAATTCAGTTTGCCAGGCATTGTCCTGTGAGAAAGCAAACCCTTGGATTGCCTCTCTCTGAGCATAAAGTTTTACTAAATCAATGGCCATTTCTTTAACAGCACTACGGGTCTTATTCTTTACCTTGTACCAGTCAGTCCCTCCGAGTTTGTAAAGTTTAGGCAGAGTTTCTCCTGCACTACCTAAATACTTTTGCAAAAGATGAAGCTGATCCAGCGGAACATATAATCGGTCTTCCCCCGCATAACGAATCCCAAAATAATCTTTGGCAATTCCACCAACTTCCAAGCGGTCAATCCCCGTAAATTGTCCAATCCCATGGTGTACATGGACTACAAAGTCGCCAGGTTTAAGATCCGAAATAAAAAGATTTTTTTTGGGGGGTGTCTTAGGCTTCTTGGCAACAGCCTTGCTCTCTCTTTTATAGATTTCTGTTTCTGTAAGAATTACTAATTTTGCAAGCGGTAACTCAAACCCTTGATCAAGGGAAAACGGATAAACATAGACCCGACCCGCCTCAATAGAATCCTCAAGCCCTTTGCAGGATGCTGAAAGTCCACGATCTTTCAAACCCTGGATTAATCGTTCCGCATGAGCCTCATCCCCGACAAACAGGGCCACCACATAATTTGCGTCCTTGCGGTGTATAATTTCATCCACCAACATACTGGTTTTCCCCATGAAGCCCGTTAATGGGCGGGCGTTTAAGCTAAAAATTTGCTGGGGTGAAAGTCCCGGTGCCTGTCTCAAAAGAGTTGAAAGACCAATCAGCGGGTGTTTCTTTCCGTAGCTTAGAATATCCTCATAGTTGATAAATTGAGCTTCAGGATGAACAAACCCTTCACCGTGTTCCAGTTGTTGCGTGAACTCCAATAAGCGTTCGTTGGCTTGAAACTCTAACAACTCCTTTAAGCGGAGTGGCTCATCCAGAAAAACACAATGTGCATCTGAGAGGTATGAGAAAAAGGGTACGAGCGGCGTGTTAACTAAGCTTAAGAAGGGATAGACATTTTCATCTAATATCCCTCGCTCAAGCCTTTCGACCAGACTATCTACTTTGTTTTGGAGACGATCTGCCGCTTCTTTTCTTCCAGCGCGCTGATGGCGACCCATTATTTTGCGAGCTTCTGCCCGTATTGCAAAGCAAAGTTTCCCTAGCTCTTCCTTCGTTACAATATACTCCATAACAGGGGGTATAAAGACCTTGTCCTGAGAGGCAATCGATTTCTGTGTCCCCAGGTCAATCGTCCGTATCGAGTCAACTTCATCATCGAAAAACTCAATACGCACTGCCTCTCCATCTAAGGGAGCTATATCCAAGATTCCCCCTCGTAAAGCAAACTGCCCTTTCCCTTCAATCGTTTCAACTCGCTCGTACCCTCCGGCAGTTAGTGTATGGAGAATCTCGGACAAGCCGTACCCCTGCCCCACATGGAAAACTAACGTATACTCTTTAAAGCGTTCGACTGGGAATACACGCCGTTCTAAAGCAAGTACCGAAGCTACAACCGTACACTTGGGATCTTGAGCCAGTCGATTCAATACGCTGATTCGTTCTGAGGTTGTCTCCCTGCTTTTACCTAACACTTCAAAAGGGAGCCATTCTGTCGAAGGCAAATGCAAGATAGTTTGATGCGGACACCAGGTCCGCAAATCGCTGGTCCACTTTTGAGCCTGCTCCTCCGAATAGGTCAGAATCAAACCTGGTCCTGGTTTAGACCTTTGTACAAGCTGAGCAACAAAAGCTGCCTTTTGACTTCCTGTTAAGTCGTAAATCATTTGGGGCCATTCTCCATGGCTTAACGACTGGTCAATCTCCTTAATATCGAGACCTCTGCGAAGATAATCGTAAATTGTGTTCAAACCGCTCATCCTTTAATGATAAACATTCCCTGTTTTGATTTCCATTTCGTTCAAACAACCTGGGCAAAGGACATAGGCCACATTTCCAGCAATATTCACTGCTGAATCCGCAGTATGACTGGTTAAACCATCTAACTCAAGCTCACCAATAATTCGATCGCAAGCGTGGCAGACCTTTAATATCTTCATGCATATAACCTCCCTATGCTAGTAGAATTACCTCTTGCATAGGAGGTTATACTCCTTTTTAGCGATGGTATAAATTCATGGCTCGACTCGCTTCGCCCTTCATCCAGAGTTTTACTGCCTTTTCTGCGCAAACTAACAGGTCATCCAACTTCGGAAATTCAGTTTCTTCAAAGGGGGAAAGGACATGTTCGATGATCGTGGTTCGTGGTTCGTGGTTCGAATGTCGAATATCTAATATCGAATTTCGAGTAGGCGGACGCCCCACACCCAATTTAAGCCTCCAGAATTTTTCCGTTCCCAGTTCGGCTTGAATTGATCGGATCCCGTTATGACCACCTGCTCCTCCTTGATCACGCAAACGCATTTTCCCCAGCGGCAAATCCATGTCATCCTGCACGATCAGTAAATCATCGCCGCTGACTTTATAAAAACGCGCGAGTTCACTCACTGACCGTCCACTTAAATTCATAAACGTTTGAGGTTTTAAGAGCAGAAGGCGTTCTCCCTCAACGCTCCCCTCCGCCCATAACCCCTGAAACTTGACTCGGAACTGAAGATTATTGATTTCCGCAAGCTGATCAACCAACAAAAAGCCAATGTTATGGCGTGTATCCGCATATTGAGGTCCTGGATTTCCAAGTCCAACAATAACCTTCATTCATCTCACCTCCAAAGCATATTCATACCATACTCTGAATACATTCTCTAAGAATAGTCAACGAATTTTCACCGAAAAGGAGAGTGAACCTGTGAAACCCAGTCGAAAATTCTTATCCTTGCCAATCATCTCTCTCCAAGAAGGACATCAAATAGGGTATGTCAAAAGCTTGATTCTTAATGCAAGTACGAAGTCCCTAGCTGCAATCGTGGTAGACCCCAAGGGTTTTTTTAAGGATCAGCGCATTATTCCCTATTCCAGAGTCGTCAGTGTAGGAGATGATGCAATCACGATTGACAAAGAGTCCCACGTGGAGAAACCATCAAACCTTCCAGAATTATTAGAGTTGGTCAAAGAAAAATTGACCATCATTGGCACCAAGCTGGTCACAGAAACGGGAAAAACACTAGGTAATGCCGACGAATATTATATCGATCCCGAGACAGGTAAAATAACCCAAATCGAGATTTCCGGAGGAAAAATCGAAGGATTCTTAAGTGGCAAAGCGTGGATTGCTGCAGAGTATATTACTACAATTGGACACGATGTCATCGTAACTCAAAAAGAAAGTGAAAACGCACTCACCGTGTCAGATAAAGGGCTTAGCGACACCCTCAAAAACCTAGTTCACTCAACATCCCATCTAGCCTCAGAAACGACTCATACGATCAGCAACTACTTCAAAAAGGAACGTTCTAAAACAACAGCGCACCTTGCTCCAGAAAAGGCACCCGTCCACGTATACGAAATCGAAGATATCCCCCCGGAAAGTAAAACAATCTCGGAAATACCCCTAACCAAAGACCCCCTGGGATAATACCCCAGGGGCCTTTTTAACTAAATAGTTTACTGACTGAAAGATCCTCGTGAATGCGAACAATAGCCTCACCTAGTAGTGGTGCCACAGACAACGCTCTAATTCTTGGTATAGTCTTTTCTTTACCCAAAGGAATCGTATTCGTGACAACAAGCTCACGAATAACAGAATTCCCTATGCGTTCAATAGCTGGTCCCGACAATACAGCATGAGTACAACAGGCATACACTTCCTTGGCACCCCGCTCGAGAAGGGCCTGAGCCCCCTGAGTGATAGTTCCAGCTGTATCGATTATGTCATCGATCATAATCACAGTCTTGCCTTTCAGGTCACCGATGACATTCATAATCTCAGAAACGTTGGGTTCAGGCCGACGTTTATCGATAATAGCAAGAGAAGCTCCGATCCGTTCAGAAAAATCTCGAGCTCGAGTCACTCCACCTAAATCAGGAGATACAACACAGAGATTTTCAAGCCCTTTCTCCTTAAAGTACTCAGCAAGAATAGGAACCCCGGGTAAGTGATCCAGCGGAATATCAAAGAATCCTTGAATCGCCGGAGCGTGCAAGTCCATAGTTACCACACGGTCTGCTCCCGCTGTAGTAATCAGATTAGCCATTAGTTTGGCAGTAATCGGATCACGTGCCCTTGTCTTACGCTCTTGTCTTGCATAGCCATAATAGGGCATTACGGCCGTAATCCGGCGCGCTGACGCCCGGCGAATGGCGTCAATCATAATTAATAATTCCATGATATTATCATTCGTTGGATGGCAGGTGGGTTGTACTACATAAATATCTGCACCCCGAACACTTTCATCAATCGCCAGACACGTCTCCCCATCTTGAAAACGTTTTATTTTCGATTCACCTAGAGGAACCCCTAAATAGTCTACAATTTCTTGCGCCAACGGTCGATTGGCATTCCCACAAAAAATCTTGAATTCTTTTGCTGCCATGCCTATTATTGCCCCCTATTTCATCTTTTCGCGATGCCAATGCTCCTTGATCACCTGATGGCTCCGTTCCACTGCCAAGCCCTCCGCAGGAACATTCTTGGTTATGGTAGACCCCGCACCCGTCACTGCATGTTCTCCCACTTCAATCGGAGCAACTAAGTTAGTATTACTTCCGATAAACGCATAATCACCAATTTTGGTAGTATGTTTATTGACCCCATCATAGTTACATGTAATCGTGCCCGCTCCAATATTTGCCGATTTCCCAATTTGCGCATCTCCAATGTAACTCAAATGGGGTATTTTTGCTCCCTTTCCGATCCAACTATTCTTAATTTCTACAAAGTCCCCTATTCTTACTTCCGCTTCTAAGTTTGTGCCTGGTCGCAAATAGGTAAATGGACCAATGCGACAACGTTCTCCGATTACTGCATCTTTAGCTACCGTATAAACAACCTCAGCCCCACACCCTACTACACAATTTTCTAGACTAGTTTGTGGACCAATCACAGCATCCTCTTTAATTCGAGTTTTTCCTATTAATCGTGTAAACGGTAAAATTGTGACATCTTGAGCGAGTTCTACTTCGGCATCGATAAAGGTTGATGCTGGATCTATAAGTGTTACCCCTTCTGCCATCCAATGATCCAGTATGTTCTTGCGAAGAATTGCTTCAGCCTCGGCCAATTGCCCTCGGCTATTGATCCCTAATGCTTCATGGGAATCCGAGGTACAATAGGTGAGCATTTTTTCCTGAAGGTTAGAAAAAACCTCAAAGACTTCCGTCAAGTAATATTCCCCTTGAGCATTCTGAGTGGTAATCTTCGTTAGGGCGTTTATAAGAGCAGACCCTTTAAAACAATACGTCCCAGTATTAATTTCCTTGATTTGCCGTTCAACAGACGTTGCATCTTTTTCCTCAATTATTTTGACTAGGTTTTCACCGTCTTTAAGAATTCGGCCATAGCCAAAGGGCTGATCCATAGAGGCTGTCAATACAGTGGCACTTGCCCCTTGTGCCTGGTGCATTTCAACGATAGCTAGTAGTGTTTCGGGCTTAAGCAACGGCTGATCTCCACTCAAGACTAGAACCGTCTGATCGTCTTTTAAAAAGGGTATAGCTTGCATTATAGCATGTCCCGTACCGAGCTGTTCTTCTTGAACCACAATCTCCGCTCGTTGCTGGATACAGGCTTCAATGCCCTCTCGTCCATGTCCAACAACGACCAGCGGGTGCTCAATTCCAGCGTGTTTTAGTGTGTCTAAGACATGTTCAATCAGAGTTTTCCCTGCTAATGAATGCATGACTTTAGGCAACTTTGATTTCATCCTTGTCCCTTTCCCCGCTGCCATGACCACTGCAACCAAATTAGACATAATTTAATACGCCTCCAGCTTAAGTATAACCTCTACATATACTTATAGTATATACCTATAAATTATAACTTTCGGGTGGGTACCTTCTTGCCATTACGGCGCCTTACCGTCACGGGCAATGGTCCCTTTCTCACATCACGGCATCTAGCCATCACGACACCCTGCTATCACGACCTTGCCATCCATGGCGGTGTTCTAATCTCGAACGTCCTTGTTCGAGTCATGGTTACAGGGACACCCGGCCATCCGGCTAGCGCTCTAACCTCGAACGTCCTATCGAGTCTTGACAACGTATAAATGCACTAAAATTTTAGTGCTATATCATACATACACCTAAATTATACCCCAAAAGTCGCTCATTCACCAAATAGCGTCGATATTCCTTTTTTATACTAGTCAGACCCCCATGCCGCTAGGCGACACCACTGATGAAATAACTATTTATTTACCGATATTCTCCTACTTTTATTAAGACACGTTAAAGGAGACCCAGCTTTAAGGTCCCCTTCAACATGTCTTAAAAGATCTATATAAACTTTTAGATGGCTTCTTGATAAGCTTTTAAAACAGCCGTTTGAATCACCTCTCGTGCTACTGCTGAAATGGGGTGGGCGATATCACGAAATTCCCCTTCTGGTGTTTTACGGCTAGGCATTGCTACAAATATCCCATTCATACCTTCTACAACTTTGACATCGTGAACAACAAAAGCATTATCAAAGGTCACTGAGACTACTGCCTTCATCTTTCCTTCCGTGTTAATCTTTCTGACCCGCACATCGGTAATATTCATTATGAATCACCACCCTTCCGCATTCCGGGGTTATTCATAATAATATTCTCTGTATGGTAAAAAAATCCTGCCTTAATTATAGAAAAATTTCAACAATCTAAAAAGACATGTCGACACAACTCAAAGATTAAACACGGGGACTACTGACGTCTTTCCAGTAGCTATGTTCAGTTCTTTCAACTGTAAAAGGGCTAAATATCCTTCAACAAGCTTAGGTTCTTCCGTCATGCGAGCTTCCACTAAAACTCCCATCCCTACAACGTTCGCCTCAAATTCCTCCATTAAGTTCTTGATCCCTAAAGCTGTTCCACCAGCCTTCATAAAATCATCAATCACAAGCACACGGCGCTGGGGTTCTAGGGCTCTTCGAGAAAGTGACATTGTTTGAATACGACGGGATGAGCCAGAGACATAATTAATACTTACTGAAGAACCCTCCGTGACTTTGTTTCCACTGCGGATGACTACCATGGGCAAACCTAAAGCTTCCGCCGTCACGAGGGCCAGTGGAATGCCCTTCGTCTCAATGGTCACCACTACATCAGGCTTCTTATCTCTGAAGGCGCCAGCGAAAATTAGGCCTAATGGCCTTAAAACCGAAGGGTCAAACAATAGATCCGTCATATAGAGAAAACCACCTGCCAGAATGCGTTCTTTGTCGCTCAGCCTATCAGCAAGCTCGCTTAGCACAATTGACGCTTCTTCCTTGGAGATTTCCGGGATGTATCGCACCCCTCCTGCAGCCCCGGACATTGTTTCAAGATGTCCCTGACCAGAAAGCAAAAGGCTCCCCTTCACAGCCATCAGATCCTCACTAATGGTGGACTTAGCTGTTCCAAACCGTTCTGCAAATAAGGTTAACGGAGTCAGCACATTCGGCTTTAACATCAACACTTGGGTGATGGCAACCATCCGTTCTGCTCTTTTCATCTTCTCCACGCTTATTAATCCACCTTATCCGATTCGCTCTTTAGGCTCAGAATGTCAAACATTATATTCTCGGCTGTAACAATATGTGCCATCGCCAGGGATTGAGCTTCCTCGCTATTATGACTCCTTAATGCTTCAACAATCATTCGGTGTTCTTCAACAGCAAGTTTATTCCGTCCGGGAACCGCTAGTGAAGTCGCTCGGAAACGCTGTATCTGCTCTCGTAAATTGGCTAAAATCTGAATCAACCGTTCATTGCGGCTCGCTTTATAGACTAAGGCATGGAAATCCGTATCCGACTGCACAAATTGCTCTAAATCCAACTCTCCCTCACCAGATTTATGCAATAAGGCTCGTTCCATTTGTTCCAATTCATCCTCCGTGATGCGCTCCGCAGCAAGCCCTGCTGCTAAACCCTCCAGCGCCGAACGAATCTCAAAAACATCAGCGACATCTTTTAACGAGACACCAGCTACGTACGCCCCTTTACGCGGAATCATAACCACAAAATTTTCAAGTTCCAACTTCCGGATTGCTTCACGTACAGGGGTTCGGCTAACCCCCATTTCTTCCGCCAACTGGATTTCCATCAATCGCTCCCCAGGTTCAAGAATTCCACTTAGAATCGCCTCACGCATAGACTCAAAGACAATCTCCCTTAATGGTTTATATCCATCAAGTATTACCGGTAGTAATCGTTTTCCCATGACTATCTCCTCTTTCATTCAATTTCTTCTCAGACTGTCGTTGTAACCCAAACATTATTAAAACCACTTTTTCTCAACTGTCTTGCAACGTCAAGAGCATGTTGTCTTCCCTTAGCAATTCCAAACACACTAGAACCGCTTCCTGACATTAAAGCACCGTAGCACTCCGCATCAATTAAATGCTGCTTAATGTCTAAAATTTGAGGAACTATTTGAGAGGATGCTGGTTCTAAATCATTATAAAGCAACTCTGCAACCTGCTCCGAATCCTGAGTCAAGGCCTTTTCCCAACTTGCACGGGTTAAATGTCCTCCCCGCCCAATTAAGTCAAATCGATGGTATGCCTCCTTAGTGTTCACTCCTGCATACGGTTTAATCAAAACAAAATCCATTTTAGGGGCTGTGGGCAATAATTCGAGTTGCTCACCCCGTCCAGTCGCCCACATTGTACCTCCACGTAAACAGAAGGCGACATCAGCACCGCATCTAGCTGCAAGCTCTAGGAGTTCATTACTATCAAGAGGCTCTTCATAAAGTTGATTCAATAATCGAAGTGTCGCTGCAGCATCAGTGCTTCCCCCTGCTAACCCAGCCTGGATTGGAATATTTTTCTCAATCTCAATCTCAATTCCTGCGGTTTGCCCACATCGTTCTAGAAATAACACAGCTGCTTTATAGGCTAAATTTCCTGAACCACTTAATGCTCCACAACGGCATACCACCTTGTTCCCTTGCTCCCGAATTCGAACAATATCGTGCAGTGCGATGGATTGCATGACGCTTTGAAGTTCATGATAGCCATCTTCTCGTATCCCCTGAATGGCTAAGGCTAAATTAATCTTAGCATAGGCGAACGTTGTTAGAAAAGATTGTTCCATTTGCATTACCCTTTCCGAACATTACAAAGGTATTTGCTTTCATTATACTTATTTTTAGGTTAGAGTTCCAGCATAAATCTAAAGAAAACTTGGCTGGCGCCCGCGAAGACACTGTCTTCGCACGAATTAGCCTTCTCGCAGACACTGTCTTCGCACGTATTAGTCATTCTGTCAGCCTTGGCGCACTCAGAAGCCTTAGTTGCTTTATACTTACCCGAATTATACTTTTTGATGTATTAGAAACATAGGGACGAAGATAATCCTCGCCCCTTTAATTCCTCAATTTTCAATTGATTGATAGCCGTAGTTTTAAAACTCACCACCAACGACCCATTCATTTTCTACTGGAATATAGGATAATGCTTTTTGCAATTCCATTCTGATACGAATTTCTTCTTCAATCGGCTCAAGGTGCTCATAAAACATCACGAAGACATCGCCTGGGATGCAAGTATCTAATCCCATTCGAAATGCTTCTGTTTCGGGTAGTACAATACTAATCTTTTGGGGATTCATACCACTTCGAATTGCCTCATCATAAAGCAATTGGGCAATTTCACCGGGTTTACGCCCCCGTAGATCGGCATCCTCTCGAATAATTAAGCGTTGAAAACCGCTTGCGGCTACCCGACCCACTTCGCGGATTGTCTCATCTGGTCGATCTCCCGGGACCGTAATGCAGCCCACCAGTGATTTCTTTCTAAAATGCTCGAGTGTTTTAATAACTTCTTGAATGCCTGCTGCATTATGTCCATAATCAATAAATACCTGGACACCTTGTAACTTATAGAGATTTAAGCGCCCCCGATTGTGCTCAGCATCAGAACAGAATTCTTGAAGAGAATTTCGAATAGCCACCGCACTCAATCCCAAAGCCCATCCCGCAGCGATTGCAGCTAAAGCATTATGGATATTATGCTTGGCTTTCCCTTCCCAAGTCACGGGAATCTGTTTAACTGAACAGATTCGAAAGATTTGAGAGCCTTGGCAAAGTAAAATTGTGCCACGTCGCAGAAAAACAGCGGTCCCACCTTTGCTTAAATGTTTAATAATTTGTATATTTTCTTTTTCAGTACTGAAAAAAATTACTCTCCCCTTAGTCCTCCCTGCCATTTGTACGACATGAGGATCATCTGCATTTAGGACCACGTAACTATGAGGCCTGACTGCCTCTGCAACCAAACTTTTGACATGAGCAATATCTTCGAGGGTCTCTATGCCATACTGACCCAAATGATCATTAGAAACATTGGTAATCACTGCTACATCAGCATATTCATAGCCTAAGCCAGCCCTTAGAATCCCACCTCTAGCCGTTTCTAGAACCGCCACTTGTATATCTGGGTGTCTCAAAACAGACCTAGCGCTTTCCGGTCCTGTCATGTCTCCTTTAGTCCACAGTTTTTTATTAATGTAAATCCCATCGGTTGAAGCCATGCCAACGATAAGTTGTTGATCTATCAGCATTTTATTAATCATGCGAGTTGTCGTTGTTTTTCCATTCGTTCCACTTATAGCAACAATAGGGATTCGTCCATTTCCCGATGGCATCACTTTTTCGACAATTGCTCTGCCCACATCTCGTGCTTTGCCTACACTTGGAAAATGGTGCATGCGAATCCCCGGAGCGGCATTCACTTCAATAATATGCCCGCCCCTTTCACGATAGGACGCCTCAATATCTTCAATGACTAAGTCAATACCTATAACGTCTAAACCAATCAGTTTCGACGCATAGACTGCCAAATCAATATTATCTGAATGGACGAGATCCGTCACGTCCTCAGCAGTTCCACCTGTACTTATATTTGCACTGTCCCGTAAATAAATCACTTCACCTGGCTCTGGAACTGAGGATATGGTTAAGTTCTTTTGAGTGAGTGTTAAAAGGACTATCGAGTCAATCTTAATTTTAGTTAAGGCTTTCTCATGATCATCTCCACGCTGAGGATCTGCATTAGTTTGGTCTACTAATTCTGCAATCGTGGATATGCCATTCCCTATCACATGAGCTGGGATCCGTTTTGCAGCGGCAATTAATCGGTCTCCCACCACAACCAAACGATAATGTTGCCCCTCTATGTACTCTTCAATGACGACCCAATCCCCGTAAGTCTGAGCAACCTTAAACGCAGCTCTTACTTCCGCCGTGCACGTGATCTGGAGTGTAACCCCTTTACCTTGGTTCCCATTCAGAGGCTTGATTACAACGGACGTTTCCATTTCTAGGAACGCCTGAACAGCTTCCTCTTCCGTCCTGACAATATGCCCAAAGGGCACAGGTACCCCGCCCTCGTGCAGTATCCTTTTGGTCATTTCCTTATCACAGGCAATATCCACTGCAATGCACGATGTCTTGTCTGTAATCGTTGCTTGAATACGGCGTTGATTACGTCCATACCCCAACTGTAACAGACTTCCCTCGTTGAGACGATGGACTGGAATTTCCCGCTCCTTACATGCGTCAACAATGACTTGCGTTGAAACTCCTAATTCATAGGCAGCCGTCACTTTCTTAATTTGCTCTACCGCGTGTGCTACATCAAATAAATCTTGATCTAGAAGCTTCTTAACCAGGGTAAAACCCTGCTTAAACCCCTCTATAGCACCCTCTTTAGCTTCGTAGTTGAAGATAATTTCATACCATCCCGGTTTTTCCAAAATCGCCATAGTCTTACCGTATTTAATAGTTTGACCTGCTAACGTCAAAAGTTCTATAGTCACATGTTCTATGACATGCCCAATAAGGGTCCCCTCTTCTAGACGTTCTAGGAAACCACCCACTTTACCTCGCGCACAATAGTGCTCTGCCAATGAGGGTAGAGTCTCTACTAGCCGAAAACGAAAGTTCCCCAGTTCATTACTAAATCGCTCAGTCCATTCTTGGAGATCCACAATCGCTCGAATAATTGGGCGATGGCTATATACATTGACCCCCTCGATCGCTTGGACTTCTCTAATCTCCATTTTGTTGTTGTTCCTCCTTAAGCTGCATGGATATTTCCCCCATTAGTTTAAACCTTTTTTACAATAGGTATTCCTCAAATACCATCCTGAGGCTAAAGTAAAGAAACCCTGCGTTTTAGATCAAAACTGTAGCCATCGGAAAGTACATGCAAAATTATCGGGCTTAACACTAAAGGTTGACCTGGAGTGGTTTCTGAAACGTTCGTTGTAGTAGAGGGAGACGCATCTACCACAGTGATCGTATTGCTGCCAATTACCAAAACGCGCGCGTCAGACTGCACTAAGATAGCGGTGTCTTCATCAATTCCTACACCAAGAACATAGGGGTTTTGAGAAATTGCCGATAAAAGTCTGCCTATTCGACCTCGTTGGGCAAAATGCTGGTCAATCACCACAGAACGTAAAAGGCCCAATCCCGGAGCCATTGACAAATTACTTTTCTTTGCCGTTCCCGCTTCCCCTCCAACAATCATCGTATCAGACATAACGGAGGCCCCTGCACTCGTGCCCGCAATGATAATCCCCTTTTCGTACAACTGTTGCAGCATATGGCCGAGCAATGTCCCCCCCAACAAACCCGTAATCCGTAATTGATCCCCCCCTGTGAAGAAGATCCCCGTTGAATTTTCAAAATCTTTGCCAATCCCTATTCTATTCGCCTGAGTGCGGTCTGAAACGTCCAGAACCTGTACTTCTTGGGCCCCAAGACTAAGAAATAGGGCATGATACTCATCTCCTACTTGGAGTGGGTATTCTGTGGCAGCCGTTAAAACCGTAATCCGGCTTTCCCTCCCACCAGATTCTTGAACAAAACGTTTTAGGATCTTGCACTCTCCTTTTTTATCTTCCGCTCCGCCAATAATTAAAAGCTTTCCTTCTACATGTTCCGTCAAAATTGATCCCTCCTTGTCCGCTATATTCTCTACCTAAAGAGGGTTTAATTATGCAAGAACATTCAGAAATCCTGAACATAGCATGAGATAGATCTTATTCCTTAGAGATAGGAGGCTTCTGTATGCTCAATTACAGAATTGTCGTTTATCCCGCCCGTCGACTACTTGAGCTATATAAAGGAACTCAGCGAATTCGTCATTATCGGATCGCAGTAGGCAAACGATCAACCCCCACCCCCCCAGGGCACTATACCATTGCCACGAAAATAGTTAATCCTGGCGGAGTCTTTGGCAGTCGTTGGCTGGGGCTCTCAATTCCTTATTACGGAATCCATGGTACTAATAACCCCTCAAGCATTGGCCAGGCCGTATCAAAAGGCTGTATCCGTATGCATAACCACGACGTCGAAAACCTATTCCAACTGGTCGAAATCGGTACCCCTGTTACTATTATGCCCTAATTATATGGACCCATGTGTTGTGTTGGGGGGACGTTCCTTCTAATTGTGTTGGGGGGACGGTCCTTCTAACACGCCATAACCGGTGTTAGAAGGACCGTCCCCCCAACATTTCCCCCAACATTTTAAAAACCGCTTTTTACCCTAATTGCTTTTATAAGGACTTCTAGGATACCCCCGTCTCT
>NZ_BAAHYN010000018.1:0-87611 GCF_054657535.1 Desulfosporosinus burensis | reverse complement strand
ACCCGACGTTAATATCGATGAGCCGTTTAACCAGTAACTCCTCAGCTACTTGTTCAATCTCTACGCCCCCAGCCGCAGAGGCAATCAATAACGGCTTGCGGCGTGCCCCATCATAAGTGATCGCCAAATATAGTTCCTTTTCAATGGTTAGTTTTTGCTCAACGAGGATTAAATCAACGTTAAGTCCCTTAATGTCAGTCGCCAAGAGTTCCCGTGCCTTTTCAGTAGCCTCTTGAGGGTCCGACGCAAACTTGATTCCACCGGCCTTACCCCGCCCCCCAGAGAGAACTTGGGATTTAATGGCGACAGGACCTATTTGTTCGACGAAATCCGCTACTCCCTCGGCACTGGTAAACACTCGTCCCTTGGGAACTGGGATCCCGTTATTCCTGAAAATTTCTTTGGCCATGTACTCGTACAGTTTCACATTATTGGCTCCTTTCAGCAGACATGATTGTTAACAAATCTAATTTTCTACCCTTATGCGTCGTCACAACATCACAAATCACGCTTAATTTTAAAGGACAAATTCTCTAATTACTACGACTTCTTTAAACGCCTTTGGGCTGCCAGCGGAAACAATCTCAAACCCAAAAAGATGACGAAGCGTAAGCGGAAACCCAAGAGATTGTGACACTTGTTTGCTGTATTCATTTTCAAGAAATGACATCATGTTGCGCATCTCCTTTTGGGTTAAATCTTTTAAAAATGCCTAAAATGACTTGAGTGAACTTTTTACGAGATAACTAATCAAATTTATGAATATTGTCTAGATCGGAGTCACTGACATCGAAAGTTGTTAAAATCGCGGGATTGGGAACTTCCTGGAAATATTCTGGAAGCCGGTCATCATGCTTAGTGAAACCAGCCCTTTTGTTAAATTCCAATTCACACTTAACTGTTTCTCTAGCTTTAGCTAAAAGATCCTCGAGGGTAAAATTGGTGCCTAATTGGGAATTAACTAATTCTGAGAGAATTTCTAAGTTTGAACCTAAAGCACCCGCTGTAAACATGCATAAGCCTAGATCATCATATATCGGAACAGTGTACTGCATTTTTTTTGATAGCTCAGCCTGGCCATTCGGGGAACTGTGATCAACTTTTGCCCGAATTGTGGCACCAGCCGTATGATCCGCTCCCATTGGCGACGTAGCATAGGTAGCCCCAACCCCTTTGATCCCTCTTGGTTCATAACCGGGCATGGCCTGGCCTTTCACCACAGGTACTGCGGTTACCCCCAGTACCTTTCCTGCAATTTGTGCTCCCATTCCGATAACCCTACCAACAACAGACGCATTTCTTATTTCTTGAATAAGTTTAATAACACCATCCCGGTCGCCAAAAGGAACCAGCCCAGCATCCATTGCGACTCCTATGGCTGCACCGGTTTCAATTGTGTCTAAACCATAATCATTACATAAATAATTTAACCTTGCGATAACATCCAGGTCGTCAATATCCAAATTAGCACCCATTAATGCAATAGTTTCATACTCTAAGGGCGCTACGATCGGTTGGCAGTCTTCGTCAACGTAGATGTTAGAACACCCGATTAAACATCCAGGCATACATGCATGGGTGTTTTTGCCTTTGCGAGCAGCGATTATATCGTGCATTCTTTCCCCACTGATATTATCAACCTTTTCAAATCTCCCGGTAGAAAAGTTTCGGGTAGGCAAACCGCCAAGAGCATTTGTAACTTGCACGAGAGCAGCTGTTCCATACTGCTTATAATTTTCTACGACCGAAGATTCCTTTGTTACCCGGGCATAATTCATCATTACAGTTCGAAACTGATCCGGCTTCGCCGGTTCCAAAGGAGTTGTACCCGTATCATCAATAACCAGGGCTTTTATTCCCTTGGCACCCATCACGGCACCGAGACCGCCGCGGCCACAATAGCGGCTAGGTACTCCATCCTGATCGGTATTGGCAATACCCGCAGCAGCCAGTTTGTTTTCCCCAGCCGGCCCAATGCACGAAATTGCCACATGCTGCCCGAAGCGTTTCCGAAGCAGGGTAGTAGTTTCATACACTCCCAAACCCCAATACTCATTAGCCGGTAGGAGCTCCACACCATTAATCGTGACCTTGACAATATATTTCCTACCGTCTTGTGGTAAATCTTCAAAAATCAGCGCTTTGTAACGCAAACGGCCTAGCTTGATACCAACTACACCGCCACCATTACTTTCCTTAATCCCACCCGTCAGCGGACTTTTACCGCCAATTGAGATCCGACCGGAACTGAATACTTTACTACCACCCATCAGGCCCGGAGCATAAATTAACTTATTATATCTGCCCAGCGGCTCGCAGGAAGGTTTAACTTCATTTAATAAGAACCTGGCAATGAAACCTCGCCCCCCCAGGCTTTCGTATTGTCCATTTTCTTGTGATGTTTGGCTAAGGTTAGCCATGTTAATGCGTAAAATTTTGCTCATTATTTCACCCCCACTAATGATACGGAAATTTGTTTTCCAAAATCGCCATTCGCTCCCGATACCAAAGCAACCTTTCCCATGTTCCCCTTCAGCATAGTCATTTCTGCTCAATACCTGCTGATTTCTACTGACCTGCCTGCCTAACAAAGTTTAAATTTTGTAATCTACCATAATAGCGGTCACCCCTTTTATATAGTTTAGCTGACCGCTACTACTTGGTCTACGCTAGAAGCTGTCCCGACTGAAGTCGGGGGTATTAAACCAAGCGCATTGAAAATAAAACAACATCAGGAACTCTTTTTAGAATCATGATGCTATATTTCTTCATGTTTCCCTCCTGTTTATTTCAAACACTCCGCAGCAAGTTCCACTATGTGCTTAACGGCCACATCGCTTTTTCCGTTTTTTAAGGCATGAGACAACTGCATCATGCAGGAAGGGCAGGCAGAAACCACCACCTCTGCTCCACTTTCTAGAATAGATTCTACCTTTCGGTTGGCTACTTTCTGGGACAGGCGATAATGACTCAGATTAAAAGAACCCGCCGAGCCACAACATCGATCTGCCAAACCCATCTCCACATACTCGTAGGCCGGACTAAGACGCCTTAAAAGTTCCCGGGGCGCCGTCCTTCCATTCTTCGTCCTCTTCAAATGGCAGGGATCATGGTAGGTCACCTTTACCCCCATCTCCCTGGGTGCCAGTTTGATGTCCAAAACCTCCACCAGAAAACGATTCACGTCCATCAGTTTATCTGTAAGCTTCCCTGCTTCCTCACTTTCCAGGAGCTCCGGATAATCCAGCCAGGTAGAAAGGCAGGTGGCACAATCAAAGATAATATAGTCCACATCTTCCCGGGTGAACTCTTTAATATTCTGCATTCCAAGAATCCTTCCGGTAGCAAAATCCCCGCTGGCAAAAGCCGGCACCCCGCAGCAAGACTGCTCCGGAATGATCGTTTCTACCCCGTTGGCCTTCATGATTTTCAGAATACTGTATCCCACGTTATGATTAATCAAATTGGTAACGCATCCTGTAAAATACGCCACCTTCAAGCGGGGCTTCCCCACCGTATTTCTAAATGGAACCTTTTTGCGGAAGGGCCCACTAGCAAACTGCGGCAACAAAGTCTCGATTTTAGCCAAATCCTTGGGCATCAGATTCAGCAGCCTGCTGGCCCGCACTATCTTTTGCATCCCTGTTTTTTGGTATATGGACAAACACTTCCCTAAAGCATTCAACCGTCCGTTGTATCTTAACAGGTGCTGAAATACATTTTTCTTAATAATATGCAATCTCCCATCAGCAACCAGCTCTTTCCTTGCTAGCATCACCATCTTGTCTGCTTGTACCCCATTTGGGCAGTTTTCTGTACAGGCTCCACATAATAAGCATGTGGAGAAGATATCGGCCAGTTTGTCATTCCAGATTATTTTGCCGGAACGTAAGTTTTCCAAAAGTTCAACTTTCCCTCTTGCAACATAAGGTTCCCTGCCGGTTTCAAAAAAAAGTGGGCAATGAGCCTGGCAACCACCGCACCTACTGCATTTATCCAAGTCTTTCAAGTAGTTTTTCTCCATAGTTTTCACCTAAAAAACCTTCCCCGGATTCAGAATATTATTGGGATCTACGGATTGTTTGATCGCTCTTAAGTAGTCTATTCCAGTATCCCCGAGCTCCCACTGCAAGTAGGATTTCTTCATGATTCCAATCCCATGTTCTCCGGACAAGGTTCCCCCTAATTCTAATGCTGCCCGAAATATTTCCGCCACAGCTTTTTCAACTCGTTCCATTTCTTCTTTGTTGTTCTTGTCAGTCAAAATATTGGGGTGAAGATTACCATCTCCCGCATGTCCAAATACGGGTATATGCAGCTTATATTTGTCAGCAATTTCCCGCAACCGTTTTACCATTTCTGGAATTCTACTTCTAGGAACAGTAGCATCTTCAGAAATTTTGGTGGGACCCAATTGCACAATGGCTGAGGATACGGCTCTTCTTGCTTTCCAAAGTTTTTCCCTTTCTTCCGCTAAGTAGGCTATCTGGATTGTCCGACAGTGATAGTTCCTGCATATTTTCTCAATGTCCTTAATATCTTCTTCCACTTGGCTCTTCCCACCATCTACTTCAATCAATAAGATTGCTTCGGCATCAATGGGCAGGCCCAAATGATTGTAATTTTCCACACAGTTTATGGTAATTCGGTCCATTAACTCCAGGGTAGCAGGAATTACCCCGTTATAAATGATTGCTGAAACGGTAGATGCAGCATCGCTTAGATTATCAAATATGACCAGTGCTGTTCTTTTTTCTTTCGACTTGGGCAGCAGGCGTACCGTAATCTCGGTCACGATACCCAAGGTCCCTTCGCTTCCCGTGAGCAACCGTGTTAAATCATATCCGGTTACGTTTTTTACCGTCCGACCACCAGTATGCATAATTTCCCCTCGGGGTGTTACCACTTCCAAACCCAACACATAGTCTTTGGTGACCCCATACTTAAAAGCTCTAGGACCCCCTGCATTTTCGGCGACATTTCCTCCCATCGTACATGTTGCCAGGCTCGCTGGGTCCGGTGGATAAAACATACCCAACTTTTCCACCTCCTGGTGAAAATGGCCTGTGACAACACCTGGTTCTACCACGGCTAACATATCTTCCGGATTGATCTCTTTGATCTTATTCATGCGGGTTAAAACTAAAGCTACCCCTGAACTGATGGGAATGGATCCTCCGCTAAGTCCTGTACCAGCTCCCCGAGGAAATACGGGAAATTTTTCTTCATTAGCTAGCTTTACAATCTCCAATACTTCTTTGGTATTAGCAGGAAATACTACCAGTTCAGGAACCCCTCTTTGAAATGTACCGTCATATGAATAGCATATTCTTTCCTCTAAACTAGTTAAGACGTTGTCATTACCCGCAATATCTTTTATCTTTTGCACAATGCTTGGTTCCAACCCATCATCCCCTTAAAACCAATTATTTCAATATGGTGCTTTCAATCGAATTAATTCGAGCCTAGTAGGTGGGACTTCCATGAACAAGACGATCATGGTCTACGCTGGCAGAAATTCCACATCTGAAGAGATAGAGCAATCCAATGGACAAGAAAAGGGTCGGGGCAGAATGGACCGCGAAAAAGAGTATGCCCTATCTCGTAAATTCCAGCTTGTGATATTCTAAAATTGAAGAATACGGAATTTTATTTTATCACCAATGGAGAAACAACCGCCTCATATATCAATAAAGTATTTACTATTGGCAACACCTAATCTCATATTGCCTCATTTACTTTTTTCTTTTTTACCGTCATAACTTGAACACTATGGGGTAAAACCATAATTTTTGCATCATCCCCAAAACGTTGCAGTCCATATCTTATGGCATCTTCTAAACTCGCCATGTTTTTCATAAACATATTTTCAACCGCTTCCGTTTCCTTTGTGTTCGTAATCACTAATTCCGCATATTTTAAAGTTAGCGCCAACAAATACGCTCGTTGACCACCAGCCGGATACCCAATTTCCCTAATATCATTTATTAAAGAATCTAAATCCTGAGCATTCTTCATAAGTTCATAAAACCTTTGTTCTCCAATTCCTTCCCCCGGTCCCTCTTCTGCTGGTATAGGAGTTATTATGATTCCCCCCTTTTTTACTACAGGGTATTGACTAAAAGCAATACAACTAGCACCCCTTGTACCTTGGTATAAATTAGTGCTCTTAGGATAACCAACTCCAGCAATCACAATATCGGCTTGTTCTTCAATCTCAACTTGGTATATCTCCCGAGCAATCTTGGCACCCTGCTGAAATGCTTCCTCAAAATCGCCAGCCACAACTCCGGCTATTTCACCCTCATGATTTAAAACTAGGTTTAATATAAAGTCTAGACCTGCGATTTTTGCAATTTCCATTGCATTTTGATGAAATATATTACCTTCTAAATTTCCAAGTTGTGTCTTAGGGTGATCAAAAACTTCGGGACGATGTTGAAACTTTATAGTTTCTTCTCCGGCCACACCAATTGCTATACTTTTTCGTCCTCCACTAAAACCTGCAAAAAAATGTGGTTCAATTATTCCGGTACTGATTACTAAATCACCTTCAGCGACAAGTGTATTAACCCATACAGGACAGCCAAAACTAGTTTTACCTATATAAGTTAATCCTGATTTCTCATTCCCAACATGATTGACTATTTTAAAATTGGACACAATCTCTTTTCCCAACTTTTCATTTAATTCAGCTTCCGTATTAGGACGATGAAGTCCCGTTGCAATTAAAATAGTTATATCCTCTAACTTTACACCTGATTTTTGCAGTTCATTCAACATTGGGGGTAACAATAAATGGTCTGCTGTAGGCCTAGTTATGTCATTAACAACGATAACCACTCGTTTTTTCCCTTTGGCAATTTCAGCTAATGGTTTAGAATTGATGGGATGTTTAATTGCTCTAGCGACTTCCTCCAGAGGATTTCGTATAGCTTCAATATAGTTTGGTTCTAGAACACCTATGAGATTTTTGGGTGGAATATCAATTTGTATTTCTTTTTTACCGAATGGTATACTTATTAAACTCATTCACAAAACCCCCTATTGATTCAATAATTTCTCAGCAACAGACAAACCATAATAAACTGCCTTATCTATCACCATCCATAAATACCACACATCAGAACGAGTAGCCCCTCCTGCTAAAACAATAACCGACAGTATTTTTCAGCCAAATTGAATGCTCTTACAGTTAATTCAAATATTTCCTGTCCCGAATATGGAGCTATAGCAATAATTCAGCGATTTCTGTAGAAGACGTAATAATATACCCTGCAAAAAACTTACAACCTGCCGCTAAGGCTCCCTTTGAGATGCTATATTTTCCTGGATAAATTCCACCTTTCCCTTCAGAGAACAATCACTGAAATTTTACCGGTATTGCTACTAAATTTTTTAACCCCCTTAAATTTCTTGAAAAAGCCCAAGGGGAAATCCCCTGGGCTTTTACTTATTTTTGTAGGAATTTTTGAAAGACCTTCTCCTGGTTATCATAATATTTAATCATGGATTCTCCGTCTTCAGACATCCACCCAGCACCATTTGTTTTCAGATAATCCTTATACTTTTGCAAGCTACCTGCTTTGGCGAATGCGTCATATAGGATCTTAACCCTATCCTTTGGAGTTCCTTTTGGGGCAACAATGGCTCTGGTTGTAGTAATTGAGACATCATATCCAAGTTCCTTTAGAGTAGGAACATCCGGATAAGAATCCAATCTTTTATCCGCCATTACAGCCAGTAGTTTCAGTCTCCCCCCTTCTAACTGTGCAGCCATTTCAAGGGGACTGGCAGTTACAGCATCTATTGTACCTCCTGCAGCTTGAACAACTGGCACCGCACCACCACCTCCGGCAGGAATAAGATTCCATTTAACTCCTAATGCCGGCATTGCAGCACGACTTCCAATATTCCAAATTCCTCCAAAAGCGGATGTTCCCATAGATACATTACCCGGATTTTCTTTCGAATATTTAACGAAGTCAGCCAAAGAATTCCAGCCACGTTGAGCATTTACACCTATAGCAGCTGGTTCATAATTGAAGCCATAAACAACGTCAAAGTCATGATGATTGATTTTTATAATATCTAACATCTTATCTGTAACGATAGTTGAAGTTGTGCTGGCAATGGTATATCCATCAGCTGCTCTCTTGGTAAGTTCAGTATAGCCTGTAGCACCAGAACCACCCGGCATATTAACTACAACAATAGAAACACCAAGTTCCTTTTCAACAAGGGATGCTAAATATCTGGAAATCAGATCTGAACCACCACCTGCATCATATGGAACAATTAGTGTTATTGGTTTATCAGGGAATTTTTCTCCAGAAATGCTAGGAGATTTCACTTCGCCAGATGTTTTTTGTGCACAACCTGTAACAATCATGGCAAATACTAAAGTAATAATTAACAAAAAATTCTTTTTTCTCCTTGTGATCATTAAAGTTTTAGCCCCTTTCTTTATTCTTTGATTTTATAAAGGATTTATGGATATTCCTAAAGTTCACCTCCTTAAATTTATTAGGTTTGTTTATGGAAAATATTAAAATATTTTCTGATATTATATTATCTATTTCCACGAGCCTTGCATGAAGCTTAATGATTCATTTTAAACTATTCTTCATCTGGAGACTGTTCAAGTCGATTTCCGGAACCCAAAGCACGACTGATTAATGGATATCCCGCCATAATAACACTAAGTATCAAAAGTATAAGACTGATGGGTTCCTGTAAAAATACAAGCCAACTTCCCTTTGAAATTAATAACGCGCTCCTCAAGTTCGTTTCTGCAAGCGGACCCAAAACTATTCCAAGCACCATAGGCATTACCGGTATTTTAAATTCGGAAAATAAATATCCAAGAACCCCAAACACAAGCATCACTGCAATATCAAAGGAATTATTTCTGATTGCATAAGCACCTATAATAGCTAAAACTGTTATAATTGGTAACAATACTGGCATTGGTATATTTAATATTTTGGCAAAATATCTAGCGCCAGCCAGGCCAAATAACAGCATCAAAATATTTGCTATAAACAAGCCTATATAGATTCCATATACTAGGGCACCCTGATTTTGAAACAACAGCGGTCCTGGCCGCAGATTGTGTACCATAAACGCTCCCATCATAACAGCTGTCACACCATCTCCGGGGATACCTAAGACTAACATCGGTATTAATGCACCGCCAGTAACTGCATTATTAGCAGACTCAGAAGCTACTATCCCATCAGGGATTCCCGTACCGTATTTTTCCGGATGCTTGGAAGCTTTGCGTGAAATATCATATGAGATATATGAGGCTATAGGACCTCCAGCACCTGGTAAAGCCCCTATAAATGAACCAATAAAACTTCCTCGAAAAATAATGAATAGTAGTTTTTTAAGTTCACTAAAGCTTGGAATTACTTTACCCAAGTTTTGCTGAACCTGATATTTATACTTTCCTGTACCAATCTGCATTAAAAATTCTCTTATTCCGAAGAGACCAACCATTGTCGGAATAAAAGCAAAACCCGAAAGCAAATCTGTAAATCCTAAAGTAAAGCGCGGTGTACTCGTTACGTAATCCATTCCTACTGTTGCTACAATCAATCCTAAAACCCCGGAAATTAAACCTTTTACAATGGACTTTCCAGATACACTGGCAATTATACTTATGCCAAATACAGATATTGCAAAATACTCAGCAGGGCCGAATTCCAAGGCAATTTTAGCCAGAGGTGGAGCAGCAACAACTAGTATCACTGCACTAATAATTCCGCCTATAAAGGAAGCAATTGTGGCATAACCTATTGCCTTACCAGCATCTCCTCTTTGTCCCATTGGATATCCGTCAAGTGCTGTCATCATGGCTGCAGGTGTGCCGGGAATATTAACTAAAACTGCAGCAATAGAACCACCGAACATACCTCCACAGTAAATACCAATTAACATATTGATTCCAACAGATGGCTCCAAAGCAAATGTCAGCGGAATTAGTAAGGCTACACCCATAGTTGCTGTTAATCCTGGGATTGCGCCAAAAATAATCCCCATTATTACGCCCGAAGCTAATAGCAATAATGCAAATGGATCTAATACGCTATGAAACGCACTCAAAAACAAATCCAACTGTATCACCTCCTAATTTAGTGGGATATGAAATCCCTTTGAAAAGACGAAATAAATACTCAAGGTAATTATTACTGCAATAGGAACTAACTTGATAAGTTTTCCGGCTTTAAGCATTGACATAGCTGCTGTCAAGTAAAGAATTGTTGTTATTATAAAACCTAAATATTTGAAGAGAATGATATAAACTATAAGGAATAAGATTAAAATAGCTACAGTTTTGTGATCTTTTTTTTCATATTGTTCTTCATTTTCTTTTTTATTTCTAGAAATTCTAATCAGACTATCAACAACAACATACAAACTTAAAATAGCTAGAATTAATGCCAAAAAAGATGGGAAATAACTCGGTGCTAAACCGCCTTCACTTTGCTGAGGTAACGCTTGGGCATTAACATAATACCAGATACTAAAAAGGAACAGTATTATCCCACTCACTAAATTTCTGTTATGTAGCCATTTATTCAACAATCATCACCATCTTTCTTTAGATTCAAGTTTTACATGACCCTTGAATTTTACCAAGGTCAGAGCTAAATGTAACACTTCGCAACAGTTTCTCAAATTTTCAGATAGCCTAATGGCTTGGTTCCTTTTGATTATTACGGATTAACTGACATTTTCGTGGGCTTATTTATCATCACCCTTTTCCTTGCAATACATCTTATGTTCCATTCCTTTACCAGAAGGGAAACCCTGCACGCTCCCAGGAAAACTGCTAAAAAACAGGGAAGAAGCTAGGGGGCATCCCATTAATACCTTCTTCCCATTGAAATTCATCTGCAAAGCTCAACTGCATTAGACCAACTGATGCTCCGTACGATTGATAATCTCATTTTGAAGTCCAGGACTTAAATCTGTAAAATATGCACTGTAACCAGCAACACGTACAATTAAATTACGATATTTCTCTGGATTTTTTTGTGCTTTTTCTAAAGTAGCTTTATTAATTATGGAAAATTGCACATGCCATAATTTTAAGTCAACGAAAGTTCTAATAAACGCCATTAAATCTTGGATGCCTTTTTCTCCCACTAAAACCTGAGGGCTAATTTTTATATTTATTAGACGAGCAAAATTATTATTAAATACACGGCTCTTTGCCTTATCAATCGAGAGCAAAGTTGCCAAAGGTCCTTCAGCGTCACGACCTTGTGTTGGTGAAACACCTTCAGATAAAGCTTCTCCCGCTTCTCGTCCATTCGGTGTGGCACCCATTCTGCGCCCCATAGCAACATGAGTAGTTACTGGAACATGCTTCAAATTCTGATGACCATTTGGTGTTCTATGTCCTTGCATTACTTCACAAATGATTTCATCTGCTTGGCGTGCAATTTCATCTGCATAATCATCATTATTTCCGTATTGAGGTGCATTTAAGAGCATTTGTCTAAGTGGTTTATATCCTTCAAAATTTGCTTCCAATGCTTCTTTTAAATCTTCTAAAGTAAATCGTTTGTCTTCAAACACTAATTTTTTTATCGCAGCCAAAGATTCGACAAACGTACCAAAACCTATTACACTTAGACTGCCGGAGTCTTTAGATATACCATGGTTATGGATAGGTTGATGAATATCTGTAAAAGTTTCTACACACGTATCATTTAAAAGCGACATAAAGGGTGCAGCCAAACAAGCTGCATTTGAAATTTCGAGAGCAGCTTGACGTTTATAGTAGTGTTGGATAAAGAAATCCCATGCCTCTGTAAAATTCTTTAACAAGTCATCATAAGTCTTAATATCAGCAGCCTTAATTGATGGCGTCATTAACTTTTTCTTTTTACCATCAATAGCGACAACACCGTCATTAATCGCCATTTCTAATGCAGCCGGGATATTGAGATTACCGCCAACTGCCATATATGTATCAAGATCAAGCAACCGAATCTCAGTACAAGCACACGGCGCATAATCTCTCGCATCTTGAATCGTAGCACCGTTATAAATAGATTGGGGAATAATTTCCTCATCATTTAAAAGTTTAGGAAAGCCTGTGCCTTCTTTGATTAAGTCTACAACAGCATGTAGGAGTGCATCCGGCGTCCCAGAATGCATCCGAACAGACAAATCTGGATAGTGAAGAGGAAATTCTTTTTTAGATCTAAGAACTAAATAAGTTAATTCGTTTGTCGCATCTTTACCGTCTCTCGTCTGGCCCCCAAGAACTGTTTGTTCAAAATGACAATAACCTTCAAAATAATTTTTAGTAGCCGTTACGTTAAATGGCACATAGTCTGCTATCTTAAGCCATAAACATTCCATTAATTCCAGAGCTCGCTCTTCATCAAGAATACCATCGTTTAAGTCCTTGATAAAAGTTGGATACATGTATTGATCAAAGCGTCCTAATGAGATAACGCCTACAGTAGGCTGTTCTAGTTTATAAGCTGTTTGTACAAACCATTGACATTGCAATGCTTCCCAGAAATCACGGGCGGGATGTGCAGGTACCCATTCACAGTTTTGTGCAATTATTTCCAGCTCTTTTTTGCGCTTAAGATCTGTTTCTTCCAAAGCCATTTCTCTAGCTTTGGCTGCATAACGTTTTGCATAATCCATAAGACCATCGCAAACAATAATAGCAGCTTGTAAAAACGCCATTTTACTATAATCATTATTAGGTACTTGAATCAATCGCTCTTCCATTTCCCTCTTGATATCTAAAAGTCCTCTGTCAATTACTTTCTTGTAATTACCCGCCCAGTTTAAAGTGGCGTTAATGTTGGCGTTATCTTGTAATAATCCGGCTGAACCCCAATCATCATTACCATAGATAAGCTCCTTAGTATCTGCTGGTAGCATTGCTAGATATCTTTCATGGGCGCTTTTGCCCTTCCAATAAGGCATAACCTTTTCTACCACTGTTTGAATCTGTTCATCACTAATGCGATACCCGGCACCTTCCTGCGTTCCGCGTAATGCTTTTTCAAACCAAGGTCCACGAAGCTCGGGAAAAAGAATAGAATGTCTTCCTGCACCACCACATGTACCAACTATTAATTCATTATCTTGAATAACCACATCAATATTATTGAAAATATGATGAAGTGCTTTAGCCTTTCTAATGTTCATTGGATATGCTTCTGTTTGCATCATAGATTCAGTAAATAGGACCGCTCTTTGAATATCAATTCTCGGAACTTGGTCTCTAAAGGTAGATAGAAAACCATTGATTCTTGGTCTTGGACTCAGTTGCCCTCCTCCACTTTCAATTCTTTTTTCTTGCTCAGTTAAAATTTGAGATACTTCTACCATAACTTCTTACTCCCTCCTTGTATGATTAAGTTAAGCTTAGTCACTAAACACCTTAGCTCAAAAATTTAAAATAAGAAAAACAAGTCAAGGCTTAATCATATGTATAGAGCATTTAAGCTACCATACACCTGCTTAGGCTTTGACTTGTTTAGTGGCATCGATTTTTAGATCGACTCCAGCAAGACATCCCTTAATACTTGTTCATTTTAAATATCTCTTATAGAATAACTCATATAATTCATTTCCTATATAACATATTATATTATTTTTTCTACATTGTAAATACTGTTTTTACTAAATTGCGCCAATAATCTTACTTCCGATAAGTAGATTGCGAAAACATAGGAATATCAAGGGTTTAAGACTTTAATTTAATGTAAATTTTTTAGCAAAAAAAGAGGAACGCCCTTCCGGATCAGAATTGGTAAGTGACTAACACACCAATCGAAAGGAAGCCAAACCCAATAGCTTAGCTGCATTATTATACATTAAATCAGGCAATAATTCCTCTTTAATGCCACAATTTTTAAAATACTCTACACCATCCTTGAGAGGAATAAAAGGATAGGATGTTCCAAATAAAAAACGATCCTTGAGCATATAGTTAGCTGCGGTTACATAATCCTGCCATCCTGGCAGATTGACCATATACATATCAGGAGATACATATACATTTGGTCGTCTCCAAGCCACATGAAGCATCTCTGTTACCCATGGCCATCCACCATGAGAAATTATAAGTTTTAACTTAGGAAAAGCCACTGCGATATGGTCAACAGCAATAGGCATAGAATAACTTACATCCGGGCCTGCATTACCACCATTCATTAAAATTACAGGTATATTTTCCTCTTGACACCTTTCATAAATCGGGTAAATTCTTTCATCATCTGTATACATTGGTTCTACAAGCACCCCAGGTTCCATAACTATACCTGTACACACACCTTTTATTACCAACTCCTCTATTTCATTTATTGCCTGCTTAATATCAGTAGGATCAATACCTGGAAATCCAATGAAACGGTCCGGGTACACTTCTACCAATTCCACAATATCCTTGTTGTCTACTATTCCCATTCTGGGATTAGCTTTACGTCCTGGGATAACAGCCTTGGTAATTCCGGCCTCATCCATCTCTTTGAGCATTAATTCCATAGAGTGTTGCTTAACTGATTGTGCTTGATACATACCCATTTTGTTAGAAAAATTGGTCTCACAAAATTCTAGATCTCTGTACATTATTGCTTGCAAATAGCTTCCATAGGGTGGTCTAAGACGAAAATCAATAATCATAATAAAAAAACCTCCTAAAATATAGAATAGCCTCTCGGCATTCGCCGAGGTTGATGGCACAAAACTTTTCTTGAACCATCGTTATTTACTTATAAAAAAAACCAATATAACCCTAAAAATATTTTCTAAGGTTACATTGGGCTTCCATCCATTTTATAAGAACTGAGCATTGCGACTGTTCAACCCAGTAGATAGTCCCCTTTATTTGTGTGCTTTTTCCTTATATCTCTCTACAGCATTTTTAAGTGCCTGTATCAACGAACCTGTTGTAGAAAGCCAAATTTTTGCCTTAATCTGTTTAAATAGCGGTTCTAGCGAATCATCTAAACAATATCCATTTACCAATTCCTCCATACAAGATTGAGTTAGGGGAGATATAAGATTAAAATGAGATTCAACTATACAACTTGTTTCTACATCAATAAGAAGTTGAACGGTCATAATATTATATACAGTTATCTCCTTTGGTGGCTGGGCAGTACCACCGACCAAAATTCGTCCTTCCATTCTTTTCATTAAACTGCCTCCTCGTATAATTTGAACTTACAAGTCATTATAGCATGTACTACAAAATGATGCCCACTATATACTATTTTAATATTGTTTATTATATTTCTTGGTAAGTTCAAATTTGTTGCACTATACAAGGCAATTATTCTTTTTGAAAATTTAGCATTTTTCGAACACGTTGATTCAATTCATGAATTGGTTCTTTTTCTAGCGAGCCAACACCCTCTAGCCCATAGGCCATTCCAAGCTGTTCATATTTTGAGCTTCCATAGCCATGGTAAGGCAACAATTCGTAATCCATGAGATTTGGTATAGGCTGCAAAAATTCTGCAATATCCATAATGTCCTGTTCTTGATCATTAATATCAGGAATAACAGGGGTACGAACGATGATGTCAACCTCAGGGAAGCTTTCACTCAATTTTTTAAGATTTTCCAAAATTATGGCATTATCCACTCCAATATATTTCTTATGCTTTTGGGTATCCATTATTTTTACATCATAATGAATCAAGCAACACCATTGAGCCGCCTGCTCTAGCTTTTCCCACGGTGCAAATCCAGTAGTTTCGATAGCTGTGTGAACCCCCACACCTCTATATTTTTTTAATAAAGCTGCTACAAAATCTGCCTGCAAAAGCGGTTCACCACCACTGACTGTAATACCACCATTGGATCTCCAAGCACCTGCTTGATTCTGAGTTTTCCGAAAAACCTCATCTATTGTCATGTCTTTTCCAAAAATATGCAGCGCGTTTGAGCAACATACTTCAACACACTTATGACAATTAAAACACTTGTATCTATCCACTACAATTTTATCTTCATGGAAAGACAACGCACCAAAAGTACATGCCTTAATACAATAACCACACAAATTTGCACCTATACATTTTTTGATATTATACGCTATTTGAAAATCTGGTGACTGTGATTCCGGGTTAGAGCACCAGGTACATTTCAATGGACACCCTTTCATAAAAACCAAATCTCGAATTCCGGGTCCATCGTGAACACAATATTTTTGAATATTAATAATACGCCCGGTTATTTCCTTCATAATCATCACCTTCCCTTTTGTAAATCCCTTAACTTTGGCAGTAACAAAAAGCTAATCTTTCCTAATAGTTTGCTCGTCGCTGGTGCCGGGCAAGTTTCTTGTATTTACGCATGTATATTATGTTACATGGCCGTTTTCGCCTTGTTGCTAACTGCGGGAGTAAAATTGATGAAGTACTTCCCGAATACGCCAGGTTCAAAATGGCTTTAGCAGCTATTATCTTTCTTAATATTGTTGATTTAGCTATAACAACAAAATAGCTCAAATATGCGCACCATACGCATATTTGAGCTTTAACTTATTTTATAGTATTGGTGTCAGTACACCATTACCAGTAAGTCCCCCAAATCAATTATAAAATTATTCTACTTTTTCTATAATAATATTATATGATTATCGTACTAGCTCAGGAAGCCCTTTCAATTCGAACATTCTGAGCTAATTGGATAATCATATAATATTATTATTTATTTTCATTGTCAATATAATATTTTAAGGAGCAGAGCTGAAGCATGAAGAAGTTTAAAGGTCCTCTGGAATGGTATAACATATGGAAATTCCTCTCTTTGGGTAAAAAGCACACTCTTTCAACGGATTATGTAATTATTTGCGGTTATTACGTGAATTCATCCAAGTGTTATCACAAAAATTAGACAGACGGGTAGCGTAGAGTCTTGACTTCACCGACTAATTTATTTAACTTAAATCTATCCAGCTTAAGTATCCAGACGCAGCTGAAACTTTTTGCCAAGCAAACCATTGATGGCTACATGGTTTAGCAGAGCCCCGCTCAAAGCCTGGCGCAGAAAATGAATCAAGCCCCGGATTCCTTTTTCCTTTACCCAGACCACGATCTCGACACCACGCATCACGACATTGTTGAGTAGATGGGCCAACCGCATGAGATGGTGATGCCCCTTCATCGCTTGTCAATCATAGGAATAGGTATGTTCATAGCCGTAGCCCTGATGCTTTTCGACGAGAAAGTTGTTTTCTAGACTCCAGCGATACCGTGCTTCTAAATTACAAAAAAAAGACCCGCAAGCGTCAAACAACGCACACGGGCCTTTTTTCTGGGCATATTACCGACTTGCCATCTGCAGATACTTCAAACTCTCTGGCAAACGATCATTTCGAAGTAAGTCTGAATAGGTTTCACGTTTGACAATCACATCTGCTTGACCGTTGTTTACCAGAACTACCTCAGGCCTTGGAAGGCGATTGTAATTCGAGGACATGGAATAGTTATAGGCACCCGTCGACGAAACCGCCAGTAGATCACTAGGCTGGACTTTTGGCAAATCAAGATCCCAAATCAGCATGTCCCCGGACTCGCAACATTTTCCAGTAATAGAAACAAGTTCAGCCGCCTCTTCATTCGCGCGATTGGCCAGAACCGCTTCGTATCGAGCTTGATAAAGAGAAGGTCTGGGGTTATCGGCCATACCTCCATCGACGGCAACATATTTCCGAATTCCAGGAATCTCTTTGCTGGATCCGATGGTGTAAATGGTTGTTCCAGCCGTTCCCACAATTGAACGACCTGGTTCAACAATAATTTTCGGACGAGGAAAACTCTGTTTTAAACAAGCTTCCTCTAGCGCATCCTGAACTGTTTTTGCATAATCTGCAATTTGAGCAGGATCATCCCCTGAGGCATAATAAATTCCAAAGCCTCCGCCAAGATTTAACTCTTGGAGAAGACAACCAGTACGCATGTGCATAGCTGCCATATACTCGATCATGACCTGAACTTCATGCCGAAAAGATTCTAATTCGAAAATCTGCGATCCGATATGGGCATGAAGCCCTTTAAGCACCAAGTTAGAAGAGGATAAAGCTAAATCTAAGGCTCGATTAGCTGTGCCGTCGGATAAGGTGAAACCAAATTTTGAATCGATCTGACCCGTCTGAATATATTCATGGGTATGAGCTTCGATCCCCGGTGTCACACGAAGAAGGATGTTGACTTGCTGGTTTAGTTCTCCAGCTAAATCATTGAGCACGCTCATCTCATAGAAGTTATCCACAACAATTCGTCCCACACCAGCTTTAATGGCCATTGTCAATTCTTCTCGAGATTTATTATTTCCGTGAAAATAAATGCGTCCAGCTGTGAAGTTGGCTTGCAGGGCTGTATAGAGTTCTCCTCCTGAGACAACATCCAACCCCAATCCTTCTTCCTCAATTATTCGACACATAGCTAAGGTGGAAAATGCTTTAGACGCATAAATGACCTCTGTATGATCTAAACCTTCAACAAACGAACTATAATACTGGCGACAAATATCCCGGATATGGGCTTCATCCATGACATATAAAGGCGTCCCAAATTGTTTGGCTAATTCTACTGTATCACAACCGCCAATTTCAAGATGCCCCTGTTCATTAATTAATTGTGTGCCGTGCAGCCTCATCTTCTTTTCCTCCCGTTTCTCAAATAAATTCTTACATCAATTAAAAATGGCAACAGAAGGAGGTCCTCTGTTGCCATACAAGATGCACGGAACAATGACCCTCTTCTCCTGTTGTGAGTAGTTCTCCACACGATGGCTTAGATCAAAAGCATCGTGTGACAGTCCTGCAGTTCTTCACTACAGACCCAGCACCAAAAAGCACGCCTTTTTGGGCTTCGGCGAATTTCCCTTTCCCATGAATTCATCAGTGTTCGCAACCTTCTTCATGGTACTCTTGTCATCCGCGCCTCTACCACACCCCCAAAGAGATGAGGTATTATGAATTTCTATCCATTAATTTTAACAGAAATTCCGACAAACATCAATATCTTCTTCAACTATTTATAAACTTAAAGATCTTGGGTAAGGCACTGCAAATTATCTCTAAGCAATTTTTCATGCTCCTCGTTGTTCCCTTTGCTGATCCATTAAACCAACGTCATTGCTAGCTTCGAGAGTAAGAGACCATTTACCGCATCGATCTCCCCACCTTGCTAAGCTCACTCCCTCTTGCATAATCTCAACAACCTCACAACGGTTTGCACATCCAGAACACTCAAAACTCTTGGCTTGAAATTGGGTATCAGCAAGCTGTAACCCGCGAAAGCCAGTCTGACTTTCTGGTCGACTTAGCGCTTTTTCTTGTGCTAGGAAGGCAGCACCTAAGGCGCCCATGACCCCATAATGTTCTGGTACAATAATTGATTGCCCTAATTCTTCTTCAAAGGCTTTACGTATTCCGGGGTTTGCGGCCACACCCCCTTGAAAGAAGATCGGTCCCTTGATGTCTTTATTTTTACCTACGTTATTCAGATAGTTCCTAACCATCGCCATACAGAGTCCCGCTAAAATATCTGGCAGCGAGTGCCCTAACTGTTGTTTATGAATCATATCAGATTCCGCAAAGACAGAGCAGCGCCCAGCAATCTGAACTGGGTTTTTTGATTGGAGGGCTAGAGGTCCAAACTCTTCAATGGGAATACCCAGCCTGGCCGCTTGCTGGTCGAGAAACGACCCTGTTCCTGCTGCACACACGGTATTCATGGCAAAATCAGAAACCACTCCATCTCGCAGGATAATGATTTTTGAGTCCTGACCGCCGATTTCAAGGATGGTTTGCACTTCAGGATTAACCCTTGAAGCTGCTACAGCATGAGCAGTAATTTCATTTTTTACGACGTCAGCACCTAGTAACGTTGCCGCTAGCTGACGCGCACTTCCTGTAGCCCCCACTCCAATGATTTCTGTAGAATTCAGTATTCGAGATCTCAAGAGTTTGATTCCCTCTTGGATCGTTTGCATAGGACGTCCTTGTGTTCTTAGATAAAGTGCCTCTTGCAAAGTATTGTCTGGTCGCAGCAAGACCATGTTAGTACTTACTGACCCAACGTCAACACCTAGAAAGAATTTATCTTCCCCCAACGCCTAACACTTCCTCTCTTGTTTGTTGAGTTCCTTGCAGCAGGAGCGGTCTTTCCAGAAGGTCAACAAACGCCTCCAAACGGGTTTGTATTCCTGCCTGACCCGTATGCTCATCAACAATTAGCGTCATAATAGGTATCTTATAAGCTTCTTGAACTTTAGGTAAAACACTTGCAGCCACTATTTCTGGCATGCAAGATAACGGAAAAACTTGAATGATTCCATCAAAGCCTTCCCGTGCAAATTTCACGGTAGCTCCAACTGTTTCTTGACCATGTCCTCCTACAAAATGCGGTAAATATGGTTTGGCATGACCCGAATAATATTTTATAGACCGGTATCCCTGAGCTAGACCTTGAAAGACATGGTTCCCAACCCACCCTGAAAGATAGATTGAACGATCTACTTCCACGCCTAATCGCCCAAGCTCTTCCTCGATACCCATTGAAGAATATGGATCAAGAATGGTATAGATCTCTCCAACAATTCCTATTCGCAGTGGTTTATAAAATCCACCATTAGAGGTAGCTCTCTCCCCTTGACGTTCACGAATGCTCTCTTGTACCCAATGAACGGTATCATAAATCCCTTTTTCCGACATTGTTTGCGCTAATCTACCCTTGGCTTCTTCGTAAAGCCTTTCTGTGTTCAAGGGAGAGGGGAGCCTAGGTCGTGCTGCATGGATCAAATCTTCAACTCGATCTAGCGCGACACTTTTCAGATAGGTAAATCTCAAAGTCTTCAGAATTTTTGTCCACGAATTCTTCGTTCCTGCTAAGAAACGGATGCGTTTCGCTAGCCCAAGTAAGCTTCCATTAGGGGGCTCAAGAGTGACTACTTCATAATCGTATCCAGCATCCCGCAGAATCTGACGTTCCACTTCACCATAGTATCCAAAACGACAGGGACCAATTCCCCCAGTGATTACAATCGTATCAGCCCCTTCTTCTGCAGCTTCAATATAATTGCCAAGATTGAGTTTTAAGGGCAGGCAGGCTGACTCTGGTGATAACCTTGTTCCCAAATTTACCGTTCGTTTGCTGTTGACTGGCGGGACCACCACCTCAACATTCAGGGACTCAAAGAGTGTTTGAATTACAATCCAAGCATTCCCCATATGTGGAAACGTAACCTTCATGGACCCTCCTCCTTTCGACCATATCCAAAAAGGCTTCCAGCCGAGTGATAAGACCCGCCTCACCGCTGTGTTCATCAAGGGTTATCACCATATAGGGTTTATGTTGTTGCCGGGCCTTTCGAGATAATAGTTCTTGAACCATTGAATCTGTGCCACAACCAAAACAGGTCAAATAAATAATCCCGTGAATCTTTGGATCCTCCACAAACTTGTTACCTGCACCATAGATTTGCTTGGAGTGACTCCAAAACAACTTTTTGCGCAACCCTAATAAATTAGTCTCAATTTCATCTTGCTTAACGTGTTGAACTAACTCCACCCATGCTTTTTCACGAAGCTTTCTAAGAAGGTTCAAGTTAGCGTAAGATTCTTGAGTTAAGTAAGAATGCCCAACTAAGGCAATTCTTAAACGATCGGAGTCGAGAACCACTTTGGGGGTTGTTGCCTTGGCAAGCGGTACTTCCGTTGGAGGTTTATAGGGTATCAAAGTCATCTTTCCAAACACTCGCTCTTTCCAAGTACTTTGCCTAGACACATTAGCATTTTGAGGTTTAACTGAACAATTTGATGCGTTCGCTATCTCACGAATGCTTTCCTCAAAATTCCACTCTACCCCCCTTGTATCTTGAAACCTTTTTTGCCACTTTTGGCCTTCACAAAAGGCCTTCTGAATATCCGTCCTACTTTTACCCAGTTGTCCCGCCATTGCTTGAAGGTCTTTTAAAACATGATGTTGACCCTTTCGCCAATTCATAGTGACTGTTAGAACTGGAATTCCAGAGGGAACAGCGGAGAGAAGACTTTCTGGAATTCCTAAAAATTTAGGGCAAGTGTAGGTGTTTTCTTCAACACTGACCATTCGGGGCAGGAAAATCCAATCGACCTCCCGAAGTGCTTGGATATGCCCAGCAAGAAGCTTTAAAGGTAAACACGTTTCATCACTAGCATTTTTTAAACCAAGTTCCATGATTCTTCGATGTGTCGGTGGTGAAGTCACCACCTCTATACCTAATTGATGGAAGAAACCAGCCCAAAATGGGAAATAATCAAAGTAATAAAGAGCCCGAGGAAACCCTATCTTCACTTATCTAGCATCCTTTCATTCATGTTTCATCCAATTTCTAAACCATTTTCGTATTCTTCAAGCGGGGTAGATTCCTCCTTTACCGTTAACGAACATCACAGAGAATAGATCGCCCCTTACGAAGCCCGTCAAGGCTCCAGAAGCGCACATGCACTCGAACCACGTGCCTCGAACTTCGTACATCGATTAAGGTTGACGATCTTGGTCTTGTGTTTTTAAGATACTTGGACGCTGGTTTCTGATCGGTACTGGAGAGCGTACTAGAATACCTTTCATAGCCTTATAATCGAAAGGCAAGAGCGGCCAGAGGTAGGGCACGCCAAACGACTTTGTCCGCCAAAGGAGAAAGAATACAGAGGCCGCACCAATCCAAAACCCCCAAAAATTGAAGAGGCCGGTCATTACGATCATGAACAAGCGCGCTAATCGGTTAGCTAATCCTAGCTCATAGCTGGGCGTAGCAAATGTCCCTACGGAAACAATGGCAATATACATAACCACTTCCGGAGTAAACAATCCCACCTTAACCGCAATGTCACCTAACATAAATGCGGCAATCAAACCTAAAGCCGTGCCTAAAGGACCTGGGGTATGGATTGTGCCCAGCCTCAAGAGATCTACCCCAAACTCAGCTATTAAGACTTGTACCAGTAAGGAAACTTTGGCAGGTTTCGTTACGCCGATAAACTCAAGCCATTCCGGTAGTAATTGGGGGTTAAGGGCTGCGCCCAACCAAAGAGGAAGAAGAAAGAGGGCGGCAAAAATCCCGCCAAAGCGGATCCACCGCAGATATGCCCCCACAATCGGTTCCTGACGATATTCTTCCGCATGCTGGACATGACTCCAGAAGGTCGATGGTGCAATCATGACTGACGGAGAAGTGTCGACTAGGATCACTACATATCCTTCCAGTAAATGAATCGCCGCCACATCGGGTCGTTCAGTATAGCGTACCCGAGGATAAGGATTCCAAAACTTACTACCGAGAATAAATTCTTCAACACTTTTCTCCGCCATCGGAATCCCGTCGATTTTGATCGCTTGAATATCTTTATGAATCTTATCGACCATATCAAGATTAGTGATATCTTCAATATAGGCAATACAGACATCAGTCTTAGATCGACCGCCTACTTGAACCAACTTCATACGTAGTTTTGGATCACGCAAACGCCTGCGAATTAAAGCGGTATTGATAACGAGGCCCTCAGTAAAACCATCACGAGATCCACGGGTCACACGCTCAATATCTGGTTCCTGAGGCTGACGACCAGGATAGGAACGGACATCCACAATAATAGCTTTATCTTGACCCTCGACAAAAATCGCCATCGGACCTGATAAAACAAAGTAGAACACTTTATCCATGGTTTGAACTTCAGAAACTTGTAAATTAATAATTCGTCCTTTAACCAATTTATCTAGGGCGTTAACAATTAAATCCGAACGTTCTAGTTCTATAAGAGCGTCCAGAATATAACTGACCACTTGCGAGTCAACCATCCCGTTGACAGAATAAATGGCGATTCGTTTTCCACCAATAGACATCTCTCGAAGAACTATATCAAAACAATCAGGAACCCCTAATTCCTTATTAAGATAATCCACATTTTCTTGATAATTCTTGCTTACTGAAATATTCTTCTCGCTTGAATTATTATCCATTAGGCTCACACCCTTTTCGTGGTTCGATGTTCGTAGTTCGTGGTTCGTATTACGTAGTAATTAATTCCGACAGCACCCTTGTCGAAGTTTGCGTTTGTAGTTTCGTATTGTTCGTGTAGTTCGTATGGTTCGTAGTCCGCGAATCGAAAATTACCTTTAGTTTCTATTCGTAGTTCGAACTTCGAACTTCGACCCTCGATTCAACCCTTAGGTTTAAACGCTACCGACATCAAGTACCCGAAAAACACCGCCGTTGCAATCCCTACCGCGGTTGCTTCGACACCACCTGAAAAAGCCCCCATGACTCCACGTTTTTCAACCGCCTCCATAGCCCCTTTGGCAAGACTATACCCGAAACCAGATAAGGGGATCGAAGCTCCAGCCCCACCTAGCCTTATAAGAGGTTCGTACAGACCTAAAGCCCCTAAAGTTGCTCCACCCGTAACAAAGGTAACAAGGACATGGGCTGGAGTAAAGGCAGGCTTTGTATAGTCCATGAGGAGTTGTCCAATTACACAAATTATCCCACCAACAATGAAGGCTGGAATAATCATCTCAAACATAGTTTCTACTCCTTTCAAGCCTCAATGACCACAGCATGCCCAATTCCAGGAATGGATTCTCCCTGTAGCGCAGAGGTGGGACTATGCAAAGCGCCGCTCCCCACAAGCATAACTCGCTTTAGTTCTCCAAGTTTCAGGCGACTCATAATATTCCCAGCGAAAACCACAGACGAACAGCCACATCCACTAGCCCCCGAATGTACATCTTGACTAGCATCAAAAACCATAATCCCACAGTCTGTGAATGTCGTATCCATATCGATACCACTTTGCCTTAGCACTTCTGTAGCTAGAGCTAAGCCAATCGCTCCGAGATCCCCGGAAGCAATTAAATCGTAGTCCGCTGCTTGCCGCTGTAAGTCATGGAAATGATTTAGAACCGTATCCGCGACCGCTGGGGCCATGGCTGAACCCATATTATTGACATCCGTTTCAGCGTAGTCAACTACCCTTCCAATCGTGGCAGATGTGATCCGAGGTCCCTCTCCACTCTTCCCAAGAAGCACACTCCCTGCGCCAGTAACCGTCCACTGAGCGCTCATTGCCCTTTGGGTGCCCTGCTCAGTTGGGGCACGAAATTGTCGCTCAGCTGTATCATGATGACTTGATACTCCCACTAAAACATGCTTGGCAAATCCTCCATCAATCAACATACTCCCCACGGCCAGGCCCAAGGCCATGGTCGAGCAAGCTCCGTATAGTCCGATAAAGGGAAGCGCCATCTGGCGCGCAGCAAAATTCGAGGAAATGATTTGATTAAGTAAGTCTCCGGCTAACATGTAGTCAATATGGTCTTTAGGAATGCCCGCTTGATCTATAGCCCCTTGCATAGCCTCCTGAAGCATGAGACTCTCCGCAACCTCCCAAGATTTTGCACCATTGAGCTGGTCTTTCCATACCTTACTAAACGTTTTACCTAATGGGCCTTGTCCCTCTTTAGGTCCCACTACGGAATATGATGATAAAATTACCGGTGGATTGGCAAACACCACGGTTTGATTTCCTGCTCGCTTCAAATCCATACCTGACCATCCCCATTCCTACCTAAAGTGCTTAGTTTGGCAATCATGCTAATTTGTCAGCTCAGTGCTAATCAATCATAAAGTACACTAGACCTACTACAATCGATGTGGCAATTCCATAAACAAGTACAGGTCCGGCAACCGTAAATAGCTTTGCTCCAACCCCTAACACATAGCCTTCACGTTTAAATTCCATAGCAGGTGCAACCATGGAATTAGCAAACCCAGTAACTGGAACGATCGAACCAGCACCTCCAAACTTACCAATCTCGTCATAAATCCCCAAGCCGGTTAACAGCGCTCCTAAGAAGATCATCGTTGCAGTTGCCGCAGTTGATGCTTCCATACGGGACAACCCTACACTCACAAAAAAATTAATGACGACTTGGCCAATTGCACAAATAATTCCGCCAATCACAAAGGCCCTGCTAACATTTTTAACTGTCGTGGGCTTGGGCGTGTATTGCTGCGCTAATATTTTATATTTTTCAGGGGTTACCGCGAGGGTGGGCTCACGAAAAGATTGATTAGCCAATGTTTTTCCTCCTTTCTACAAGTGACAGATAATCTCTATTATTATCTGAATGACCAAAATTATACGAGGCGATGAAAACCACATATTCGACAGAGCTTTTCATAGAATACTATTTAATTAAGCAGGAAAATTATGGATTACAGCGAATTGATTAGTATTGCTAATCGTTAGGGGGAATGGTCTTGAATGTTGAAAAAAAAATAGAGCGCCTAACTCTATTCTTGCGCTTAGATGGCGAACTGGATATGCACACAGCGACTATGCTACGACAAACCATTGACAGTGAAATAGATAAGAGAGGAATTCGCACAGTCATTCTAAACCTTCAAAATGTCCAGTTTGTTGACAGTTCAGGTCTGGGCGTTATATTAGGTAGGTACAAGAAACTAATTGCCTTAGGAGGTAAACTCAAAATCACAAACGTACCCCCTCACATTTATAAGATCATGGAATTGTCTGGTCTGCCTAAAATTATCAACTTCTATTTGGATGAGGCACACGCATATGAAGAAGGAAGGGGAGCCTAAGATGAAATCAAACCAAATAAACCTTACATTTTCAAGTATCGCCGAGAATGTAGGCATTGCTCGTTTACTTATTGCTTCAGTAGGAGCACAACTGGATCTTCCATTGAACGACATTGAAGAACTTAAAGTCGCTGTTTCAGAAGCGGTCTCTAACGCAATTATTCACGGCTACCATAACATTCCTAATAACCTAGTTTACTTGGATCTGGATATCACCGGCACTACCCTCAGAATCGTTGTTAAAGACCGTGGGTGTGGCATCTCTGATGTCGAGCAGGCTATGCAACCGGCTTTCAGTACTGATCCAGAGCGTATGGGTCTAGGCTTTGTCTTCATGCAATCGTTTATGGACGAACTTCAAGTAGAATCTGTGCTTGAAGAGGGAACTACCGTGACCATGATCAAGAAATTTAAACAAACGCCCATCTCCTCGCATTAGGGGGGCGGCATATTATGATTCAACGATTATCCGAAATGAATCTCCCCCACTTTCCACTGCTATCAGATAAAGAGATGATGCAATACCTCCATGCAGCGAAAGAAGGGGACACAGAAGCACGGGAGAGGTTAATCAATTGCAATCTTAAACTTATCTTTAATTTGGTTCAACGCTTCACACATCGTGGTTATGAACTGGAGGATCTCTTTCAAATCGGAACGATCGGATTAATTAAAGCTATCGATAAATTCGACTTTACCTATGGAGTTAAATTTTCGACCTATGCAGTACCCATGATTATCGGCGAAATCCGACGTTTTCTCCGAGATGACCACCCCATAAAGGTTCCTCGCTCCTACAAAGAACTTGTCTATAAAGTAAATCGCGCTCGGGACGAACTTTCAGCAACGCTTGGCAGAGAAGCGACAATCGGAGAAATTGCCACCAATATTGGAGTTGATCGGGATGAGATCGTCACGGCTCTTGAAGCAATCCAGAGTCCTACCTCAATCTACGATACCCTTTATCAAGACGACTCCGATCCCATTTACGTTCTCGATCAACTCTCTGAAGAAAAGGGACTTGAGTCAAGTTGGTTTGATAAAATTGCCCTTCACGAAGTCTTGGACAAATTACCCGAGCGGGAAAGGCGTGTCCTTATGATGAGATTTTTCGAAGATAAGACTCAAAGTCAAATCGCAAGTCTACTTAATCTATCACAAGTTCAAATCTCTCGTATCGAACGTGCAGCGCTGCTGAGAATCCGCGAATTGGCGAAGATTAACGATCGATCAGATTTAGAATCAGATTTTGACTCAGATTTAGACTCAGACTGAGACCCTTCTTAATACCCAAAGACTCCTTTTAGAGTACGTTCTACCTGCTGCACCAAACCTGCCTTTGCCACTGCGTGATCCGCTATCAAATTAACGCTTGCTTTAAGCTGATCATTGCGATACAAGTGAACTTCCCCTAACGTTTGGCCTTTTTGAATAGGAGCACTGACCTCTGGGTTTAGCTTTGTCTCGACCCAGAGATTCTTATCTTTCCCTTTTTCCACGGTTGCACCCAAGGGTTTTTCCGTATTTACTATAACCTGATCTTCTACTCCCTTGAGAACTTTGACAACTCCCTGCTTGGCATTCGCTGGAGCAAATTGTTTAAACTCATACTTTGCAAAACCATAATTAAAAATTTTCATAGATTCGGCAAAATGTCCTCTAACTTGCGGTACACCCATTACGACACAAATTAACCTTAATCCATTTCTCTCAACAGTTGAAGCCAAGCAATATTTGGCCTCATTTGTCCACCCTGTTTTAAAACCATCAGCACCTGGATACCACCATAGTAATTTGTTAGTATTCCACAGCTTAAATTTGCCGTCTCGCAAGTCATATTCTTTAATACTGGTTAACTTCCGTATTAAGGGGTAATTAAGAGCTTCTTTGGAAATGACCGCTAGATCATACGCACTCGTATAGTGACCCTCCGCTGGTAAGCCGTAAGCATTGGCAAAATGTGTATTTTTCAACCCTAATTGCTGTGCTTTACGGTTCATCTCCTCTACAAAGGCTTCGTGGGTTCCGGTGATATGTTCCGCAACTGCAACACAACCATCATTTGCTGAACCGACGGCAATGGCTATTAACATTTGTTCTAAGGTAAATATCTCCCCTGGTTCAAGGTAGATCTGTGAACCTCCAAGCTTGCTTGCATTCTCACTGGCGGTCACTTTGTCCGTCAACTTTACTTTCTCTGTAGCTACGGCATCTGCAGCCACCAGTAAAGTCATTATCTTCGTGACACTTGCAGGTGGTAATTCTTTATGTGATTCTTTCTCAAAATAGATTTCACCAGATGCTGCATCCATCAAAATGGCACTTGTAGCATCTGTCTGGATCTCAACACCCAGCACCGGTTGCACGTTGGCAAAACCAATATTCACCAGCACAAGCAGCATGGTTAAAACAATCCTGAAATATTTTTGCATCTTTTGACCCCCTCATTATAGTGTGATTCTATTATTCCCAAAAAAAAAATATATATCGAATGAAATTCGCTTAAGCTTGTTAATCCTGGTGTTAATCCTGGGGTCAGGCCTGACCCCAAGTTAAAGCTTAGACCCCAAGCTTATATTGCGCCAAGAATGGCATAATTAACCGAACGGGCTAAGGCGCTTCCTCACCTGCCTAATATCTACCATAACGTTTCTGTGGTACCTTAACCTCTCTTAGACCGTGCCAATAACAAGGACTAAAATAACGCAGACTTATTTTGGACGGATAAGCTTTATGTCGCAGTACGCACCCGCGAATGACTTCAATTCCTACGTTTTCACACTCTTGTTGGAGTCCAGGTGTCCAAGTTTGCTCTTGGAACCAAATCTTGCCAACCCCTGCCGACACAGCCTCATGAACCAGCGAACCAAGTCTCTCCGGAAGCAGGCAGGCCACCACGACCGTTACCTTATCAGTTAGTGGTGCTAAATTCGGATAGACCTTACTCCCCTCTAGGCGTTGGATTTCATCGGCCACAGGATAGACCACACAACCAAATTCTTTTAAGGTCCGCCAAACCTTCCAAGCGTGTTTATGCTTTTTAAATTTTTGGGCATCCCCAAGCACAGCATAGGTGTCCTGAGTTGTTAACCCTTGAGCTAAAGGGTAATACTTCTTTTCCCGCACCATAATGAAATCCCCCTCCCCAGTTGCACTCATACTATGCATACGTGAAGAGGGGGATTTTATGAATACCTTATCGGTTTACTGAATTACTTCCTCGATTAAAGGAGGCAAATCAGGGGCTTGACTCCCAACTGAAACTAAGCGATTAGCGAACTCAAGTCCCTCTGCCAACGTTGCCTGAGAACTGCCATAGAGTTGCAAGATGGGTTCTCCAGCTTCAACCCACTCGCCTGCTTTTTTTTCAAGGATAACCCCTGTCCCTAAATCTATTGGACTTTCTTTAGTAACTCGTCCTGCCCCAAGGGTCATAGCCAAGATCCCAATTTTATGCGCATCAAACGCTTGTACATAGCCTGATTCATGGGCAAGAATCGGCAGATTCCACGAGGCAACTATTAGACGACGATCTGCTACCACTTGCGCATCTCCTCCCTGCTCTAATAGAAACGACAAGAATTTATTCCATGCGGCTCCATTGATCAGGCTGGCACGCAATTTTTCCTTCCCAGCCTCAACGTTCGTTACGACCTGTCCAGCCACAAGCATCCAGGCCCCCAGTTCTAAACTTACCTCCATTAAATCGTCAGGACCTTTTCCTTGAAGTGCGTCCGCCACTTCAAGAATCTCAAGGCTATTTCCCACGGCTCGCCCTAAGGGTTGATTCATATTACTCAAGACCGCAATCGTCTGACGGCCAAGTTGTTTTCCTATGCCCACCATGGTCTTAGCCAGCACCCTAGCCTCATCAAGAGTTTTCATAAAGGCACCTGAGCCATACTTTACATCTAGGACGATTCCTTGCGCTCCAGCTGCGATCTTCTTGCTCATAACCGAAGAGGCAATCAAGGGAACGGAACTTACGGTCGCCGTGACATCCCTAAGTGCATAAAGCTTTTTATCGGCAGGGACGAGATTCCCCGATTGAGCAATAACGGATAACCCGATTTTCTTCACTTGTGCCAGAAATTCCTCCCGAGTAAGTTCGACCCTGAAGCCCGGCACCGCGGATAGCTTATCAATAGTTCCTCCGGTATGCCCTAAACCTCTCCCCGACATTTTCGCCACAGGTACTCCGCAGGCTGCAACCATAGGCCCCAGGAGTAAGGTTGTCTTGTCCCCCACCCCTCCTGTACTGTGTTTATCGACAAATCGTCCTCCAAGTGAGGATAGATCCAGTTGATCTCCACTCTGCGCCATCGCCATGGTTAGGTCTGCTGTTTCTTCGAGCGACATCCCCCGGAAATAAACTGCCATAGCCCAAGCAGACATTTGATACTCCGGAATGATCCCTTGGACATAACCCTCAATAATAAAGCCGATTTCTCCCCTAGAAAGGATTTCCCCCTCCCGTTTCTTTTCAATCAGGTCCACCATACGCATCATGAATCACTCTCTCTATATCAATTCACAGTTTACAAATTAACAATTAAGGCAAATGCTTTAACCTATCTTAACTCGCTTTTCCAACTTTTAACGTTCTAAACTGCTAGAAAGTTCAACTCTCAACTAGAGAGTATGACTTACGTCGAGAGATTACTCCTAAAGTTCCTTTACCAACCCTCGAACAAAACTTATAAACTGCTTCGTAACCCGTTCTGCAGTTTCCATAACTTCTGCATGATTAAGTTTTTGGGGTAAGATTCCAGCCGCCATATTGGTCACGCAGGAGATACCTAAAACTTGCATTCCCCCGTGGTTCGCGACCAGCACTTCTGGTACGGTGCTCATACCAACCATATCAGCACCAACCGTTCGTAAGAAACGGATCTCAGCAGGAGTTTCATAATTCGGGCCGCTCATCGCCGCATAAACTCCTTCCTGAGGGCGTATTTCATAGTTTGGCATCATGGCTAATGCCTTTTGACGCCATTCCAAATTATACCCTTCGCTGAGGTCCGGAAAACGTGGTCCTAAACTCGATAAATTTGCTCCCCGTAACGGATTGTCACCCATCATATTGATATGGTCTTTAATCAGAATAAGGTCACCAGGACGAAATTCAGGATTTATTCCGCCAGCGGCATTGGTAACAATCAGACCCTTGACGCCTAGTCCTTGCATAACCCGAATCGGGAAGGTTACCTCTTGCATGGCGTATCCTTCATAATAGTGAAAGCGTCCTTGCATGACGACAACCGGTCGACCATCAACTTTTCCAAAGACCCATTGTCCAGCATGCCCTTCTACCGTTGAGACCGGAAAATGAGGAATTTTATGATAAGGGATTACGACTTTCTCTTCGACCAGGTCAGCAAAAGAGCCTAACCCTGAACCCAAGATTATTCCAAGTTCAGGTGACACCCCTACCTGATTCTGAAGATAATGTCGAGCTTCTTCTAATTTAGCATTCTGTTCCAATTCCGAGATCATTTCTCATACCCCCTTAATATCAGTGTAAAAACTTTTTCCATGGACTATTTGCTCAGTCCCCAAATATTCAGCGACAGTCGCCCCTAAATCCGCAAAGGAAGAGCGCACTCCAAGGTTCACGCCCTTATTCAGATTTTGCCCATAAACAAGCAAAGGCACATATTCCCGAGTATGATCCGTACCTCGGATGGTCGGATCACAGCCATGATCGGCCGTAATAATCAGCATATCTTCTGGTCGCAAGGCAACGTAGATCTCCGGCAAGCGAGTATCAAACTCTTCTAACGCCCTCGCATACCCTTCAACATCATTGCGGTGCCCATATATCATATCGAAATCAACCAGGTTGCTCATGATCAAACCCGCTTTTACTTTTGCCATATAAGCTAAGGTCTTATCAACACTTTCCATATTCCCTTTGGAGGTTACGTAGTCGGTCACACCCCGTCCCGCATAAATATCCTTGATTTTCCCCACCGCACAGACCTCAAGTCCTTGTTCTTCTACATATTCCAATAAAATTTTATGAGGGGGTACCATCGCAAAATCATGTCGGTTTGGAGTGCGATAATAATTGCCGACATTACCAAGAAATGGCCGGGCAATTACGCGTCCTACTTGCATTTCACCAATCAACATTGTGCGGGCAATCTCACAGATACGCATAAGTTCCGCCAGTGGGATTACCTCTTCATGAGCGGCCACTTGGAAAACTGAGTCTGCGGAAGTATAAACGATCGGTTTTCCTGTCCGTACATGCTCTTCACCGAGGCGCTGGATAATCTCAGTTCCAGAGGCGACTTCGTTGCTTAATACCTCTCTTCCAATCGCTGACTCATAGCGTTGAATAAACTCTTTAGGAAAGCCCTGCGGAAAGGTTGGCAGTGCCCTCTCCAAAATGATCCCAGCCATTTCCCAATGCCCAGTCGTAGTATCCTTACCAATAGACTTCTCCGCCATTTTTCCATAGCTAGCTTCTGGATCGAGAATAGCCGGAACTCCGATGATAGGCTCAATATTACCCAAACCGAGTTTTTGAAGATGCGGAAGATTAAGTCCCCCCCGCAGACGAGCAGTATTCCCTAAGGTATGGCTCCCAGTGTCTCCGTAGTCTCCTGCATCAGGCATTTCTCCGATCCCAACGCTATCTAAGACAATAATGATGACTCTTCGTGACATGTTCTTGCTTCACTTCCTTGTCTATCAATCCGCTCGTGGATGTGCCTTTCTAAAGACATCCAATATGCGATTTCGTGTCAGATGCGTATAAATCTGAGTCGTTGCAATGTCCGCATGCCCCAGCATTTCTTGCACAGAACGCAAGTCAGCCCCATTATCCAGAAGATGGGTTGCAAAGCTGTGACGAAACATATGAGGGGAAATCGATTGCTCTAGATTATGAGTTTGTCCCCACTTCTTTAGAATATGAACCACTCCTTGACGAGTGAGAGGCTGACCATGGACATTCAAAAACAGGATATCGGTTTTTCGCTTGCGACTCAATCGCCCTCTTGGACCATCTAAATATCGTGCCACATCCTGCATGGCTTGTTCTCCTAACGGCACAATTCGCTCCTTACTTCCTTTACCAATACAGCGAACATATCCGACGTCCAACGATACATCCGCTAAACGCAACCCGATCAGTTCAGATACACGAAGACCACTACTATAGAGAACTTCCAGCATCGCTAGATTGCGCAGATTAAGGTCTGTTTCCTCTCCTGCTCTTAATAGGTTGTCCATAGTCATTTCCGATAACACCTTCGGAAGGGGCTGATTTAACTTGGGGGTCACTAAATAGGAACTTGGATTATCATTCCGATGTCCTTCCTCTTGCAAGAACGCAAAAAAACCTCTCAGGGTTGCATTGCAGCGAGCAATCGTTCGAGGTGCCTTGCCATTTTCTTTGGCTTTGAGATGAAATAAAAACAGGTCATTACCATCACAGTGCCTTACTTCTGTTCCCCTCTGTTTTAGAAAACTTAAAAGTAAGCGTAAATCCCGCTCATAAGCCTGCCTCGTGTTCTCTGAAAGTCCCCGCTCAACATGCAGGAAGGTTAGGTACTGTCTAATAAGTTGTTCCTCGGAGGCTACCATATTTTCCCCTTTCTTATAGGTCAAAAAGTTCCTCTACGTTTATTACATTCTACACAGAAAGGGGATTTCCTTGTACTAGTAGGCTTGGCACAAGCCAAGTTTTTATATACTAGTCAGAAAGTATAACTTTACTCAACCTTTATCCAATTTGTGTGTCGTTCGCCTTTAAGGGGTGCCTGCACTCGCAGAGGATTGCCGAAGGGTTTTTGATCATTATGTAAGAGCGAAGACATCCAACTATTACAGACCGCAGCTAACTTGGGAAGCAGCACGGCTAGTAAAATAAGGAGGATAAAAACCCTGCCTAGATACAGAAAAAAATCACTCCAGCGTTTCGTTGGTAGCATTAAACTCCCCCCTATCTCTTAAACCTATGCATCCTCTGATTGTACTTATCCTAAAAAAAGAAAGGACTGGTTATTCTTTTAACCGGTCCTGAACGTAAAAATAATGGTAATTCCTTTTAAGTTTAGAAGCTTCTTTGGGGAAGATCATAACGAGGGTCAAATGGCTGGGGAATACCCATCTGGCGTTCTAAGCGCTGCAGCCATGCAGGTTCAAATTGCTCTTCAAAAAGTTCCCACCAAAGCGGTTCCTGTCCAGGTAAAAAGCCCATGCGTTTTTCCATTCTTTGGAGCCACCGTGGTTCAAATTGTTCTTCAAATCGTTCCCACCAAGCGGGCTCATAGCCGCCCGTGTAGTTGATTGGATACCAGCGCACTTGATGCGGGTAATGACCATATATGGGAACGAAAGTCGTTTGTTTCTGATGCAATACACTCACTCCTTACCAAATCATTTGAAAAATTACCGATGTTTTTCTATAATACCATTATATTCCTATTAAATATCTTCGAAAGTTGGCCCTCCCTGAGGACTTCCTATTCTTAACGAAAAAACGAGTGGAACCCATCAACGGATTCCACTCGACGTTATATAACATAGACTTTATCATAATAATCTAAAACAATTTTGTAGTACAGTAAAGTTAAAGAAACCTTGCCCAATGACTAAGTGCTATTCGAATCTCGAATCTTGGATCTCGAACCTCAAACCTCGTTTTAGGAACTCAGCTTTAAAGTAAAGCCTCCTCCAGAGGAGTGTACATAATGTTCAAGGCTTCGGCAATTGCTTTATAGGCTAATTTGCCGTTAACAACGTTAACCCCTTTACGCAGGGAACGATTTTCCTGAATCGCTTTGAAATAACCTTTATTGGCGATCTCCAGAGCATAACCCAACGTCACATTGGTCAAGGCAAAGGTAGACGTTCTGGCAACTGCTCCCGCAATATTGGGAACTGCGTAATGAATAACCCCATATTTAATATAGGTGGGATCACTATGCGTTGTAACACGGTCAATTGTGGCAATACTACCGCCTTGGTCGATTGCAACATCCACAATCACACTTCCAGGAGACATTGCTTTCACCATGTCCTCGGTTACTAAATGTGGCGCACGGGCACCTGGGATAAGTACGGCCCCAACTAACAAATCTGCTTTTGCTACGCTGTTAGCAATATTAAAGGGATTTGAGGCCAGTGTTCTTACTCGACCGTTAAACATTTCATCAATCTCTCTGAGCCGCTGGGTGCTTTGTTCAACAATCGTAACTCCTGCACCTAAGCCGATGGCCATCCGAGCAGCGTTTGTCCCAACAATTCCGCCACCGATAATAGTTACGTTAGCAGGAGTTACCCCAGGGACTCCACCCAGCAAAACGCCTTTTCCTCCAAAGGGCTTTTCGAGTAACTGCGCCCCGATTTGAATCGCCATGCGGCCAGCAACTTCGCTCATCGGGATCAGTAAAGGCAGCGAACCATTATCTAATTGGATCGTTTCATAGGCTATGGCCACCACTTCTTTATCCATAAGTACTTTAGTCAATTCTGGTTCTTTTGCCAAGTGCAAGTAAGTAAATAGAATTTGTCCAGGTTTAAAATAGTCGTATTCGATCGCTACAGGTTCTTTAACCTTGATGATCATGTCAGCATTCCAAACGTCAACGGCCGAATCAGAGATCTGAGCACCCGCATCGATATACTGTTGATCGGTGATACCACTGCCTTCACCCGCAGATTTTTGCACAACCACTTGATGCCCTGTCAAAGTAAAAGCATAGACTCCCGCAGGAGTAATAGCCACGCGACTTTCATTGTTTTTAAGCTCTTTCGGTACTCCAATCAGCATAACTTAACCTCCATCTCAATCATTAGGACTTGCATATAATTATAATTCAACTATTGTGCCGTTAGCAAGCAGTTTATAAAGTTGCTTATCTTCAATATAACCCGAAATCAAGTCTTACAGTCTCAATAAACGCAGGCCAAGGATCGAAAAATAGCCTTGTGCCACGCCAACCGCAACCGCTCCAATAGAAACAAAGGCTGCTGCCGCAGTATAATAAAGAAATTCTCTGCGTAAAGATTCCCCTCTGGCTTTACCCCTGAGTAACAAAAATGAGAAAATAGTTGCTAATCCAGCACCAAGGAGCAGCAACGGAATAGCAAAAATAGTTGGCACAAGGACCGTCGTAAGAATTAGAGCGATTCCAAGCGTTCCTTTCACTCCAATAATAAAGCTCACCGTGAAGCCAAGAATAAATCCCCGTGTAAAAACAATTAGATAGATTAAGGGTGCCCCGATGATCGTAAGTCCTAAGATCCAAATTCCAGCCATCATGATAAACATATCTCGAGCGAGTTGCCCTAGGAAAGTAGGATCAAAAGCTGTCGGTTGGCTTTTTAAAAGCATGTCCAAAAATTTACCAAGCTGAGAGCTTTCAGACACTCCTAAGGCACTGACACCGACCGCCCCAAACACCACACCTGCAAGATAGACACTCGAAAGTGTGAGATAAATGACCCAATATTGACGAATGTGTTCACCGAGTTGTTTCCACATCCTCCGCACCCCTTCCCAAACCCTTCTATGGAAGTTTATTCCACTCAAGGGGAAAGTATGTCCACAACTCTGCCAAAAACACCTCCGCCTCCTGCTTCAATTGTTAAGTCACCCCGACGTGCTTTTATAATCCAGACTGCAACTTTTTCTCCTGCAACGCGCACTAAATCTGTAGCGTTTACATGATGAAGCACGGCCATTTCTGTACCAAAAGCCTTGTTTTAGCCCCAGTAATTTTCACATAGTTTCCGTCTAAACTTTGCCCAATGTGTACATGCAAATCTGCGAATATCATCTTATTCGCCCCTGAACCAGTAAAATTCCCAGCATTGTTTTAGCGTCATTAAACTTATTCTGTTGAGCCTTTAGGACGGCTTCATCCCAAGGAATTCTCTCGACCCCTAAGAATTCGTCGTCATCCGGTTTGAGCGGATCCCAGACTAAATCCACAGCTAGAAAAAGATGGATCACCTCGTCCGTGAAGCCTGGTGTGGTATAAAAGCTACTGATCGGTTCCAAGGTTCCTCGATAGCCAGTTTCTTCGCGAAGTTCTCGTTGAGCACAATCCAGGGGGAGTTCCAGTAGATCGAGTTTACCTGCCGGAATTTCAAGGGTTTCTTGACCTACGGCATAACGGTATTGACGAACCATGAGCAGGTGCTGATCCTGCAAAGCAACAATTCCTACCGCTCCAGGGTGTCTAACGACTTCACGGGACGTCTCCAATCCATTGGGCAAACGCACAATATCTCGTTCTAAACGAAGCAGACGCCCTTCAAAAACAACTTTGCCCTCGATACGTTCTTCCCGTCGATCGTGTTCTTCCAATACGTTTACCTCTTTCCTTAATCTATCTCTAATCAATATCTTACCCCATACTCTTATCAAGATTCAAGAAAAGTCCTAGAGAACCTTGATAACCAAAGCACAGAAAAAAGCAGTTCGTTAAAAAACGACACTGCTTTACTACTTGAGCTAATACAATACTAAATGATGCTCGCAGGTAGTTAAATCATTCTTGCTCTTTTAGCTAACTCCACCCCTGTCTCAAGGGCCTGACGGTTAAGTGGGATGAGATTATGTCTATACTCCGGCAGGACTTTCTTCAAAGCCCCAATCACAGATTCGATGGTTACTGTACGAGTTAACTCAACAAACGCGCCGAGAATAATCATATTGGAAACTCTCGTATTTCCTAATTTTTCATTAGCGAGTTCTGAGGCCGAGATTTTTAAAACTTGAAGATCTTGGCGCTGAGACTCTATATCGATCAGTGATGAGTTAATGAGTAACCGTCCTCCTGGTTTAACATCCTGTTCAAACTTCTCTAGGGAGGGGCGATTCAGGACTATCAGCGTATCCGGTTCGGTAATGATCGGAGAGCTTACTTCATCATCTGAGATTGTGACAGAACAGTTGGCAGTGCCTCCACGCATTTCCGGGCCGTAGGAAGGGATCCAACTTACATGTTTTTCTTCGACGAGGCCCGCATAAGCAAGCAGCTGTCCCATGGACATGACCCCTTGTCCTCCAAAGCCAGCCAAGATAATTTCTTGCAACATTAGACCTTCACCTCTTCCAGCTGTTTTTTGACTCCGAGTGGATAAACAGGAATCATATTATCAACTAACCATTGTAACGATTCTTTGGGCGTATACCCCCAGTTCGTAGGACAGGTTGATAAAATTTCAACGAGTGCAAACCCGATACCAGCCATTTGATATTCAAATGCCGTCTTGATGGCTTTTTTAGCTTTGGAAACTTCTTGGGGGTTGTGCACAGACACCCGAGCAATATAAGCTGCCCCATCTATAGTAGCGAGCATTTCTGATACTCTCAGAGGATATCCTTGGGGAGCAGCATCTCTTCCTTGGGGAGAAGTCATGCTTACCTGGTTCAGAAGCGTCGTAGGGGCCATTTGCCCACCGGTCATCCCATATATGGCATTATTGACGAAAATTGTTGTGATTTTTTCACCACGGGCCGCGGCATGCACAATTTCTGCCGTACCAATGGCAGCTAGATCCCCATCCCCTTGATACGTAAAAACAACCTTTTGGGGATGGACTCGTTTGATTCCCGTGGCGACAGCCGGCGCCCTACCATGGGCAGCTTGTTGCATATCAAGATTAAAGTAATTATAGGCTAAGACTGAGCATCCCACCGGTGTTACGCCGATAGTATCTTCTCTTACACCTAGCTCATCAATCACTTCAGCCACTAGGCGGTGAATAATGCCATGTGTACAGCCGGGGCAATAGTGGGTCTTGGCCGAAGTTAAGGCTTCAGGTCGTTCAAAAACAGTGATCATGCGTTTCCAGCCTCCTCTCCGCTACTGACCCAACGTTTAACTTCTTCAAGAACTGCGCGAGCAGTAGGAACCATGCCTCCGACTCGTCCATATAAGTGGACTGGGATTTTGAACTCCAAGTTATAGCGAACGTCTTCCACAAGTTGCCCCATGCTCATCTCAACTGTGAGAACATGTTTGGCTTGCCGACAGGCCTCCTGCAGGGCATCTTTCGGGAAGGGAAATAAGGAAATCGGTCGGAATAGCCCCGCCTTAATTCCAAGTGCTCTTGCTTGATCCACAACCGCTTTAGCGATCCTAGCTGAAGTGCCATAACCGACTAAAATCAGCTCCGCGTCGTCCGTTTGATAGTTTTCCCAGAGCACTTCTTTAGCCATACTCTCAAATTTTCGTTGGAGATGCAGGTTGTGCTTTTCGAGTTCTACAGGATCAAGAAATAATGAGTTAATCAGATTGGGTTTTCGCCCCTTGGCACCTGTGGTTGCCCATGGTTTCTCCGATTTGGAAATTTCTATTTTTTCTGCCGATAATTCGACCGTTTCCATCATTTGCCCGAGAATACCGTCTCCTAAGATCATGACAGGGTTACGGTATTCGTCAGCTAGGTCAAAGGCTTTCCCGATTAGATCGACCATTTCTTGAACGGTGGCCGGAGCAAGTACAAGCACTTTATAATCTCCATGCCCACCCCCTTTGACTGCCTGGAAATAGTCGGATTGGGCAGGCTGAATACCGCCAAGCCCAGGCCCCCCCCGTTGCATGTTTACAATCACACACGGGAGCTCCGCGCAAGCTATATAGGAGATTCCTTCTTGTTTAAGGCTGATACCCGGGCCTGATGAGGAGGTCATTACCCGTGCTCCTGCCCCCGCTGCCCCGTAAACCATATTAATCGCTGCAATTTCAGACTCCGCCTGCACAAATACCCCGCCGACTTCTGGAAGGTGTCTCGCTAGATACTGCGGAATTTCATTTTGCGGGGTAATGGGATACCCGAAGAAATAACGGCAGCCGGCGCGAATCGCAGCTTCTGCTAAGGCCTCATTGCCTTTCATAAGTACCTTTGCCATTACATTTTCTCCTCCTTTCGGACCGTGATTGCGACATCCGGACACATTCTGGCACAAAAGCCACAAGAAATGCACTCTTCTTGTTTTAGCACGGTGGCAGGATGAAAGCCCATGGCATTCAAATAATCGGCCATGATCACAATGTTTTTTGGGCAAGCCTCCGCACAGAGCTCACATCCTTTACAGCGGTCTTCATCGAACTCAACTTTTAGCATAAAAGCTCCTCCTTGTCTGTGAAAATAACTAGCCTAAGTAGTTCGAACGAATTCGTCCCATCCTCTCAATGCGCTGTTCAGCCATACGATCCGCAGCAATATAAGTGGGTATTTTATACTCTTTGGCAATTTTAAGGACTTTTGCGACATTGTCATAAACCATTTCAACTTTTTTCAGGGCACGCTCATAATTATAGCCTTCTAACTCATCTGCTACATTGATAACGCCGCCACAATTAATAACATAGTCAGGCGCATAAAGAATACCAAGTTCATGCAGCTTATCTCCGTGGTGTTCTTCTTTCAGCACATTATTAGCAGCCCCCGCAATGATTGAGAATTTAAATTGAGGAATTGTCTCATCATTAACCACTGCCCCCATGGCACAGGGCGCAAAGATATCTGCTTCAACACCAAAGATTTCAGCAGGGCGAACCGCGGTCGCTCCCATTTCGTCTACCACACGCTTAATGAGATCATCCTGGATATCTGTGACGATAAGTTTGGCACCCTCTCCGTGCAAGTGTTTTGCCAAATAATAGCCGACATGCCCTAGCCCTTGAATGGCAATTGTCTTCCCCGTCAAAGAGTCACTTCCGTAGGCTTCCATAGCAGCAGCTTTCATTCCCCGCCATACTCCACGCGCTGTCATCGGAGAAGGATCTCCGGAAGCGCCATAAGAAGAGGATACTCCTGTCACAAAATCGGTCTCTAAATGTACCCAATCCATATCTTGTACTGTGGTACCTACATCTTCAGCGGTGATATAACGTCCATTCAGAGATTGAACATAACGGCCAAAGGCTCGAAACAATTCTTCATTTTTTTGAGTATGAGAATCCCCAATAATCACGGTTTTCCCACCGCCAAGATTTAAACCTGCGGCAGCATTTTTATAGGTCATTCCTCGAGCAAGCCTTAGGGCATCAAAGATAGCATCCTCTTCACTGGCATAATTCCACATCCGTGTTCCACCTAGGGCCGGTCCTAACGTTGTGTCATGAATGCAAATAATAGCTTTTAACCCTGACGTCTGATCTTGACAAATAACAAGCTGTTCGTAATCATACTTCTGCAAATATTCAAATATTTTCATTTTAGATTCCCCCACTTCCTCTTGGCACTTAGTTAAATGCAATAAGAGTGCCAGGGTTTTAAAATTGGCTCAAATTATTAACCACCCATCTCTGATCTTTAGAATTATCAGAATTCAGGCGCATCTATTTTAAGAAGCCAGCTAGGCAACTATTACAACAGCTATGAGCCCTTACTTAAGCAGTTTGTTTATAATGCAAAAAAATTCATGACTTGCAATAATATGCAGGCAATAAATTGCATGCGAAGGATTGCAAGTCATGATTTCGTTCAACTAATTGTAAGTTTTCTTTTAAATAAGGGCATGTCGCTCAAGTTTATAGTAGAAATTGCGTATGGACATTTTCAGTTCCTTGGCTGCCTTTGTTTTATTACCTCCATTTTTTTGGAGCGTTACTAAGAGTATGGCGCGTTCCCATTGCCGTTGCATTCCTTCAAATCCACCTTCCTCTTGCGTCAAAGAAGATTGCACCGAGTTCACAAAACCCGCCTCTGGATAATTGAGACTCGGCAAGGCTAAAACCGGAAGATGCTGTAATTCCACAACCGTTTCCCCTATGCGCATATTAATAATAGCTCGTCCTAAAATATTTTCTAATTCTCGAACGTTCCCCGGCCAATGATACCCCATCAAAATTTGCAACGCCTCATCACTGACCCTCTCAACACAACGGCCGTAGTCTTGATTAAAACTCCCCAGAAGGTGGTGAACAAGTAAGGGGATATCATCTCTTCGCTGCCTTAAAGGCGGAATAAGGACTGGAATCACGTTTAAACGATAATACAAATCTTCACGAAATTTACCCGCTCCTAATGCCGCTTCTAAATTTGCATTAGTCGCTGTAATAACCCGGACATCTATGTTAAAGGGACGATTATCTCCGACTTTAACAATTTCACGTTCTTGCAATACGCGCAAGAGCTTGGCTTGCAGGTTGAGACTAATCTCTCCGATCTCATCGAGAAAAATAGTACCCCCGTTAGCCTCTTCGAAGAGGCCCGCCTTTCCACCACGTTTGGCTCCTGTAAAAGCCCCTTCAACATAGCCAAACAGCTCACTCTCCAACAGGCCCTCAGCTAATGCTGCGCAATTAACTCGGATAAATTGCCCTTTTTTTCGTTCACTTGAGCGGTGAATGGCATGGGCAAATAGTTCTTTCCCCGTTCCGCTTTCTCCACGCAAGAGGACAGTAGCGGGTGTCACCGCTGCACGCCCCGCTTGTTCGATCGCTGCTTTAAGGGCCTCACTTTCACCAATAATGTCACTAAAGGTATATTTTGCTTCCAAATGGCGAATTAAACGTTTTGCGCTTTCCAACTCTTCCGAGAGTCTATGGATCTCAGAGATATCGTGGAGCACCCCTACAGTTCCCCGCAACTGCCCAGAAACAATGATGGGGGCAACGTTAACAATCACCTCTTTTCGCTTAGGTCCCACTTTCATGAAAACTCCTTTAACCGGAAGACGAGTTTTCAAGACCTGGATATGCATACTTTCTCCTTCTGCAATGTCTACAGTAGGAGGTTTGCCGATGACATCATTTGCAGTGAGGCCTGTCAAGCGTGTGTAGGCAGGGTTAATTAATAATCCAAGACCCTTTTCATCCACCACAGAGATCGCATCCTGAGTGGAATCAATAATTGCAGAAAGTAGAATACGAACCTCCTGTAGCGTGTTTACTTTAGCCCTGAGCTCCTCAAATTCCTCCATATCTTGTAAGAAGGCCACTGCTCCGATGACGCGACCCTGATCGTCATAGTATGGCATCCGACTGGCTATAAACATCTTTGTGCCGATTCGGCTAAAACTATTTAGTTCAATCGTTTCAGAATCGCGGATGTTCGGCAGGGAATCATCCGGTATGAGCTGCCATACATCCTTGCCTAAGATGTCTTGGACGGATAGCTCCAAGAACTTCGCTGCCAGAGGACTACAAATCACTATTTCGTTTAAGAGGTTGATCCCTATGATCGCTTGGTTCTTTTCTTCAGCCATACTCTCTAGCTCGCGACGCGTAAACATCTTTTTTCCCCTTCCAATACAGTTTTTCATTACTGTGCGTAGATTCTCTCTTTAGTGTGCAAAATCCTGCTTAGCAATACTTTGCACACTTTTTACCTCTTTTTAACTTATTGCCCTAATCTAATAACCCCTCAATACCCTGAAACCAGGATATAGAGGGGTTATATGTTTAACCTTACAACATTTTTCTAAACTCAAAGCGGTTAGATTTTAAAACTGGCAATGGCTGATTGCAATGTTTGACCCAGTCCTGCTAAAGAAGCAGCCGAAGCAGCGATCTGCTGGGTTATGGCACTCTGCTCCTCCGTACTGGCTGATGCTTGCTCTGTGGCAGCCGCAGTTTCTTCGGCCACTGCGGAAATGGAAGCTATCGTTTCAGTTATCCCCTTGGCTGAGTTATCAATCTGTTCTGCAGAAGCATTCACGGCCCCAATCTTTTCTACCATTTCACCTACAGAAGCAGAAATTTCACGAAAGATCTGATCTGTCCGGAAGACTGCAGAATTTTGCCCGTCTACAATTTGCCTAGTATTATCCATTTCCCGGGCAGCAACTTCGGCACCTGCTTGGATTTTTTGCAAGATCTCGGCAATTTCACGGGTAGATTGTGCAGAACCTTCAGCTAACTTTCTAACTTCCTCTGCCACAACGGCAAAACCACGCCCGTGTTCACCAGCACGTGCGGCTTCAATAGCAGCATTTAAGGCTAAAAGGTTTGTCTGACCAGCAATCGCGGAGATGGTTTCTAAGATCCGGCCTACCTCATGAGACTGATTAACTAAATCATCAGTAGCCTTGTCCACCTTTTCCGTCGCAGCTAGATTCTCTTTCATTTTATCATTTTGATTCTGAATAGCACTAAAACCATCACCAACAAGAACTTGAGTCTGTTCTGAACTTTTAGCGATTTCTTCAATTCTTTGCCTAATTTCACTAATGGCCTGGGTAATGTTTTCAACCATACTAGCAGCTTCTTGAGCCTGTATTGCTTGTTCATTAGCACCCTCAGCCATATTTTGCACTGTGGATGTTACTTGTTCGACAGACTTCGTTGCCTCCGCGGTCGAGGCACTCATTTCTTGAGCAGATGTAGCAATCTGCCAGGCACTTTCTTTTGATCGTTGAATCAAAGAGCGAAGGTTAGCTTGCATTTGATTGACAGAGTCTACCATCATGCCTATTTCATCCCGGCCATTGATTACTATCTGATCAAACGTAAGATCTCCTTCAGCAACCCTCTCCATTGTTCGCGAAACCTTTGCCAAAGGCTTGGCAATCATTCGTGCTAAAACTAAAGCGACTAGTAGACCCCATACAATACTCACTATGGTTAAAATTAACAGGCTCAATTGGGCTCTTTCGTTCGCTATTTGAGATTGGTTCAAGGCATTTTGGGTAATTCTATCAATTTCCAGACGCATATCATTATTTACAGCTCTGTAGCCATCAGTTGTGGCTCTTGTACTCCCGATTTTCAAACGTGCGCTAACCATATCCCCTAGTTGAACTAAGGTAATTTGCTCAAGAAAATATACTTGTGCCTGCTCAATTAACGGTTGTCCCCGGGTCATTAAAGCGGCTATCTCCGGATGTGACGGCAGGAAGGCAGCTATTTCTTCTAAGTCCTTTTGAATTTGATCTTTTCCTGCATAGTAAGGGGCTAAATAAGAGATATCCCCACTAACGACATATCCCCTTGCTGCTGATTCTTCATTAACTAATTGCGTCAGAAGGTCGTCCGCTAATCTCCCTAAAGGCATCGCATCTTGCGCAATAGCTGCTGTAGCCTTTTCCATTTGCACATTTTGATAGAGAGAAAAAGCTGAGGAAATAATCATCATCAGTAAAACAAGTCCAAAACCTAAAATGAGTTTGCTTTGCAGTTTCAGATCCTTAAGTAAAGCTCGTTTCCTATTGCCTTTATGTACCGATGGCTTAGATTCACTTGCCTTTGAAGTGCCTTCAGTAGGTTCTTTCATCACAGCCGTCCTATCCATCTTTTTTACATCTCCTTAATAAGCCCCTATAACTACCTGAATTGATTCGTCAACACATCATACTGATTGTGACCACTTCGTATTCCTAGCTCGCCCCCTTCTTTCTCATCTAGTGGCAGACTTGGTAGCTATTACTGAATTCGCTCTTGGCGAAAGATCTTTCCCAATATAAGTTTTCATAAAAAACCGAAGGCAGCTCCATAGTCCCTAGGAGCATGATCTCTTTAAAAAAACCAACGCCAAAAACATCTCCATATATAGAGATGTTTAACGGACAGAAATCTTATTGCTATTAATACATCATCGACATACGCAATTTATCTGCCACCATTGCCACAAATTCCGAATTAGTGGGTTTACCTCGATCAACATTAATGGTGTAGCCAAAAAAGCGATTCATGAAATCCACGTTTCCACGATCCCAAGCTAATTCAATGGCATGCCGAATTGCACGTTCAACACGACTGGGGGTGGTCTGATATTTTTGGGCAATCATGGGATAAAGCTCCTTGGTCACAGCTCCAAGCAATGATACTTCGATAACTACGCTGACAATAGCATCCCGCAGATACTGATACCCTTTAACATGCGCTGGTACCCCCATCTGGTGAATCATTCGCGTGACTTCAACTTCGAGATTTTTAGTCGTTGGCGGTAAGACTCCATTATAGATCTGAGAATTTGAATTTGAACTATATTTGTCATGTTGTACAGTATTTGAGTGTGGTATATTTACTGTATTTGAAAAATCATCTTGTAGTTGGCGAATACGTTTACCCAAAATATCTAAATCAAACGGTTTTAAAATGTAATAATTTGCACCAAGGTTGACAGCCCGTTGGGTCATAGATTCCTGTCCAAAGGCGGTTAGAATAATAATCTTAGGTCTTATAGGGGCATTTTGAAGTTTCTCAAGTACACCTAAACCATCCAGATGAGGCATGATAATATCCAATAAAACAACTTGAGGTTCTTCCCGTGCAATTAATTCCAGAGCCTCATTCCCATGATATGCAACCCCAACAAGGCTCATATCTTCCTGCCGTTCAATAAACTCTTTGACGATCTCGACAAATTCCCGGTTGTCATCTGCCAATAATACTCGTATAGGCCTTTGCATTTCCCAGGATCCCCCTCATTTCAGCCGTATTGAGTTATAATTTCGACAATTCTTTTCATACTCCTTCTTTTAAAAAGAAGAAAACCTAGTTTTTATTTGTAAAACTTGACTTTATTAGGAGAAGGAATAACCATTTTATGGCTATTCCTTCTCTAAAAACCAATCTACTATTCTTAAGCTGCTTCCCTCTTGCCTGTTACTTTTGAGTTTGAGTCATTTAGCATGTTTTGTATGAAGACTCCGTATCCTCGCTGGCTGTCGTTCACAAAGACATGCGTAATTGCCCCGATAAGTTTACCGTCCTGAATTATGGGACTACCACTCATTCCTTGGATAATACCGCCTGTTATATCTAGCAGCCTAGGGTCTGTAACACGAACGATCATGTTTTTGCTATCGGTTCGATTGTGCATGACACGATCAACGTTAACCTCAAATTCCTCAATTTTTTCTCCTTGTACGACCGTATAAATCTTGGCCGGACCAACTTTAATCTCAGATTCCCAGCCGACTGGGATAGCTTCTTTAAAATAGGAGTTTTCAACTTGACCGCTCATTGTTCCAAAAATCCCGGTCAGGGTGTTTTTTTCAATAGTTCCACTGAAGATCGAATTAGAAATAAACGAACCTATTTTTTCGCCCGGATGCCCACGTTTCCCTTTTTCGATTGCATAAATCGTCGAGGCTATTATTTTACCATTATAGACTTCAATTTTCTGATTGGTGTCCGCATCGGTAATCACGTGACCAAGTGCTCCGTATTGTTTAGAAACAGGGTCAAAAAAAGAGAGAGTACCCACACCTGCTGCTTCATCACGAACAAATAAACCCATGCGATATCGACCAGTTTCCGAACAAAAAATCGGATTAACACTTTTTTCTATGATTTGATCCTGATGTTTGAATAACACGTTCGCGCTTCCATTTTTTTCACCCGCTAAATTAACGGCATTAGAAACCTCTTGATCTGTTCGAACTTCTTGGTTATCGACTTTTAAGAGAATATCTCCAACTTCAATTCCTGCTTCTTTAGCTGGAAACGCTTTTCTCCCATTCTTGTCGACAACCGGGGCTTGACCTACCACCATTACTCCTTTAGTTTGTAAGGTAACTCCAATAGAGTGTCCACCGGGAATTAATTTTACAGGACTCATTACTTGTATTTCGCTGGTCCTTAAGGGGAAAATCCCGAATAATTTGTAGGCAATTTCTAATTTCTCAGACATTTGGGAATGAGACAATCCTGTAGCAACTGAAACGATTTGATTGGAGGGGACCTTCTCAATTTTAATGATATTTGACCAAATACCTCTAAATTTAGGTTCAGTATGACTAATCTCTGCTTTATGAAGTTCAGGCAATTCAACTAATAATTGAAGGAAGGTACAACACAAGAGACTGATTAGTAGTAAGATGCTTCTTTTTTTCACTCTCTTATCATCCTCCACTCTATTCTCCCCATTTTTCTTCCCTTTCCTCTTTTTAGAGCGTCCTATAATAAGTGAAGTGAAATTTTTTAAATTGAATTCTAACGTTAAATTATCCAAATCTATAGTCTTTCATCCTGTTAAATCAGTTCCATTTTATCTAAAACATTGGCAATTTAGACAAAAGAAAAAGACTGCATAATTAGTTTTTGCAGTCTTAAGCCAGAGCAATACAAGAAATTTTATTAATAAAATACGATGCCCGATATACGAATTTTAAATCTCGGACCTCGGGCCTCGAACCTCGAACCTCGAACCTCGACGAAGCTCCTGGGCATGTTTACGAGTAATCTCGATTTCCCCGCCCCCGAGCATGCGGGCAAGTTCCTCGATACGATCGGATTCCGTCAGAAGGTCAACCCTGGTCCTTGTTCTTGTACCGTTAACTTCTTTGAGAATGCCATAATGAACATCTGCAAAGGCAGCGACTTGGGCTGCATGAGTGATACAAAAAACTTGTTTGTCGCTGGCGATTTTAGCCAGCTTTTCTCCGACTTTATGGATCGTCCTGCCGCCGACCCCACTATCTACCTCATCAAAAATAAACGTCCCTACCGGCTCTACCTTAGCTAAGAGACTTTTCAACGCCAACATTAAACGAGACATCTCTCCTCCAGAGGCTACTTTTGCTAAGGGTTTAGGTGGTTCACCGAGATTGGCAGAAAAGTAAAATTCAATCCTCTCAGCCCCACCTACCGTCGGTCCAACATTAGGTATGAAGCGTACTTCAAACCGACTTCTCTCTAAGCTCAAATCTGACAGTTCTAGGGCCAGACCTTGTTCGATTCGCTGAGCAATTTCCAGTCGCTTCTGACTGAGTTGCTTGGCAACTTTGTCATACGCTTTCAGGGTCGATTTTTGCTCTTTATGTAGGGTTTCAAATTGCTCCTGAATGTGGGTAATTTTGTCTAACTCTTGAATCATAGTCAAGCGTTTTTCCAGAATAGCTTCCACTTCTAGGCCGTATTTTCTGAGTTTAGTCAACTCGATAAGTCGTCTCTCGATCTGATCAAGCCTTCCTGGCTCAAACTCTAAGCTATCACGATACGTTCTGATCTGTTCAGCTAAGTCCTCCGCTGCATAATAAAGGGACTCAATTTGCTCGATTACATCAAATGTCTCGTCCAGCCGGGCTAGTTCTTGGAGTGTTTTTCGAGTCTGTCCTAAAAGATCACAGGCAGCGTACCCTCTTGTAGATCCCTCATAAAGGGCGGCAAAGGCTTCAGAAGTCAAACTGGTGATGCGTTCTGCATTATTAAGCCGTTTCTTTTCCTGGTTAAGTTCTTCTTCTTCCCCCGGGATGGGGTTAACCTGCTCTATTTCTTCAATTTGGTACCTCAAGATTTCCTCACGCTTTTGGCGTTGCTCGACAGAAATGGACAACTCCTGCTCTTTGCGGATCAATGCTTGATAGGCTTTTGCGGCTTCATTGACTTGGTCAACATTGTCTTGAACTCCACCTAAAGCATCTAATAGATCCCGATGAGTTTCAGCGCGGAAGAGGGACAAATGTTCGATTTGCCCATGTATATCTACGAGCCCTTCACACAATGAACGGTAGAGGGTCAGCGGAATTGTGCGACCTTGAACACGACAGACATTTCTTCCCGAGGAGTTTATTTCACGATAGAGAAAAAGTTGGCCCTCGTCCATCGGATATCCTGCTTCCTCAAGCCTCAGCGTGTATTCTGAGGTCAGATCTTCTAACACCCCTTCAATTCGAGCCTGTGCCTCTTCGTGCCGTATTAAATCTGCACTAGCTCTTCCACCTAAAAGAACCCCCAGAGCATCAATCAGCATTGATTTCCCTGCGCCAGTTTCTCCCGTAAATACCGTCAAACCTCGATCAAACTTTAAACGCACAGACTCCATCAATCCAAAATTCTCTACGTATAACTCCGTTAGCATGACGTCCCTCCTATCCAAGCAAGGTGCTAATCCGGTCTAAAACTGTTGGTACTGCTTCTTTTGGTTTTATAACTAGCAGAATCGTATCATCTCCAGCTATCGTACCTATGAGCTCTTCCCAATTGCTATTATCCACGACTGCTGCTAAGGCATGAGCATTCCCTGGAATGGTACGAATTACAATAAGACTTTCTGTGTCATTTATGGAAACCATGGTTTCCCGCAGCAAACGCTTTAAGCGATCTTGAAGGTTAGTGGGATGAGCCTCAGCGGGAACTGCATAACGATAATCGTCACCAGCACTAGGCACTTTAATCAGTCCCATTTCCTTAATATCTCTAGATACCGTTGCCTGAGTGACATTAAACCCAGCAAGGCGCAATCTTTCTGCCAGATCCTCTTGGGTATGAATGATTTCTCTTGTGATTATTTCTTGTACCTTCATCTGGCGACGTGCTTTCATCACTTGCCTCCTTACGCGAAGCGCGAGGTTCGATGCTCGATGCACGAATATCGAACCTCACACATAACTCTCCTTAATTCGCACCTCGCGCATCGCGCATCGTGCCTCAAATTCTACTCATGCCAACGGTCTCTCAGCTTTTCTCGAACCACTTGGGGGAAACTTCTGCTTCCTAAACGAATTAACAAGGCCTTGATTGGAGCCGTCTCGATAATCACGGTTTCACCTGAATAGATCATCTCGCTTTGGCGGCCATCAAATGTCACCATACATTTCTCTCCATTAGCAAGAAGAATACGAATTTCTTCCTTTTCTGAAACTACCATGGGACGAGCGGACAGGGAATGTGCAGCTAGAGGGGTCAGCAAAATTGCTTGAACATCTGGGCTGACGATTGGCCCTCCTGCCGAAAGCGAATAAGCTGTAGAACCGGTCGGAGTCGAAATTATCAAACCATCGGCTGGATAACTCACGGAGAGTTCTCCAGAAAGGTGTACTTGGAGAGTTATTATCCCGTCCTTACTCTCCCTCGAAAAAACAACATCATTTAAAACTAAATGAGAGATATTGTCCGTACCTACCCGATTAACAGCTGCATTTAACATCAAACGCTCTTGAATTTTATAGTCTTGATTCAGGATCTTTTCCAAGGCTCCGAAAACGTCTTCCCGCTCTATTTCACAGAGAAATCCTAAACGCCCAAAGTTGACTCCCAAGACAGGAATTCCAAACGATGCACTTTCTCGAGCTGCTTGAAGAAGGGTTCCATCGCCACCTAAAGAAATAAGAAATTGGGCTTGCTGCCTAATTATATCTTCCCATTCAGTTAAAACGACCCACCCCCGGGCTAGAAACCAATCATTTATGCGTTCAGCTAGTGTCAGAGTCTCTGGTTTGGTCATATTGCGCCATAAACCAACGATTTTATCCATCCGGTTATTCCGTCTCTTTCCGAGCAGCGTGAACCACTCGTTCTAGCTCTTTATGCCAATCTATGCTCAATTCAGCTTGTAATCCCAGCCAAGCTAAATACTCGATATTTCCCTCAGGACCTCGAATGGGCGAATAGTCTAAACCTAAGACATGAAAGCCCAGCTTTTCCGCCTCACTGAGGACAGTTTTCAAGACCTGTTTATGAACATTCTCATCTTTAACGACGCCTTTTTTCCCAACATGCTCTCGTCCTGCTTCAAATTGTGGCTTAACTAGAGACATAACTTGCCCATCGTCTTTAAGAATAGCAATCATTGCTGGAAAGATCTTGGTAATTGAGATAAATGCTACATCTGAAACGACCCAATCCACCTTTTCCGGAAGGGAATCTTGATTAAGATAGCGGGCATTCACCCGTTCCATGGAGACAACACGGGGGTCGGTCCGGAGTTTCCAGTCTAACTGTCCATATCCCACATCGACAGCGTAGACTCGTTTAGCTCCATTTTGCAAGGCACAATCGGTAAAGCCTCCAGTTGAAGATCCAATATCAGCTACGACTTGATCATTAAACGGAATATGGAAGGCTTGCACCGCTTTGGCTAGTTTTAATCCTCCCCGTGAAACAAACGGCAGGATTTCTCCTTTGAGTTCAATCAGAGAGCTCTCCGGCAATTCAGTTCCAGGTTTGTCCACTCGCTGACCCTCTACAAACACGATCCCCGCCATGATTGTTGCCTTCGCCTTCTCACGACTAGAAGCCAATCCATTTTTGACCATTAAAATATCAATGCGTTCTTTTCCTTTAGCCACTGTATCCCTTCCTTTTGCCTATGAGAACCTTCCTAGGATTGCGCCGCACGGCGAAACAATTGCAAGCGTTCAGCAGCTTGCATTATACCTTTAACAGACAGTCCATGGGCCATGAAGAGTTGGGGAATCGCCCCTTGATCCACGAATCCTGGATAGCCTAGCCGTTCAACCGTTACTTCATCAATTCCTTCTTCTTCAAGGAATTCTAGAATAGAACTTCCCATCCCGCCCTTGAGGGAATGGTCTTCGACGGTGATGAATTTTTTCGTGAGGTGCGCATAGTGAGCAAGGACTTCCCGATCGAGGGGATTAATATAACGTAAGTTAATGACCGCCGCATCCACGCCCTGGTGTCGTAATTCCTGAGCAGCAAGTAAACAGGTCTGGACTAAGGGGCCCACCCCTATCAAGGTCACATCCCGTCCGTCCCTCAATACCTCAGCTTTTCCAATGGTCAGAAGCTTTAACGTCTCATCCAAGGGCACCCCTTGACCGACTGACCTCGGGTAACGCAAGGCCACTGGACCACTTTGTTGTAGTGCAGTATAGAGCATGTGACGTAACTCGTTTTCATCTTTAGGTGCCATAAAAATCAGGTTCGGAATAATTCTAAACATGGAAATATCAAAGACTCCGTGATGCGTGGGACCGTCATCCCCAACAACTCCAGCACGATCGATCGCTAAAACTACATTGGCCTGCTGTAAACAGACATCATGGAGTACTTGGTCATAGGCTCGTTGGTAAAATGTGGAATAAATCGCTACTACAGGTTTTAGTCCCCCAAATGCCAAGCCCGCCGCAAAGGTTACGGCATGTTGTTCCGCGATTCCCACATCAAAAAAACGTTCTGGAAATTGCTTGGAAAAACCATTAAGCCCAGTTCCACTCGGCATAGCGGCTGTGATAGCAACAATCTTCGAATCTTGGCTGGCCAGTGTACAAAGGGTGTCTCCAAAGACCGCTGTGTAAGTCGGAGGTGCAATTTTTTTCGTCACCTTGCCAGTCTCTGGTTCAAACGGGCCTACGCCATGAAAGATATCTGGATTTTCTTCTGCAGGTTTGTACCCTTTGCCCTTATGAGTTAAAACGTGGACCAGAACGGGTCCCTTTTTATTTTTAGCTTGATCAAGCGCCTCTTCAATCAAGGCTTGGTCATGTCCATCAATCGGTCCTAAATATGTGAAACCTAACTCCTCAAAGATAAGACCTGGCACAAGCAAATATTTTAAACTATCTTTGGCTTTAGCCGCTAATTTTGCAACTTTTGTGCCTATACCCGGTATTCGTTTAAGGAGGTACTCCAGATCTTCTTTGCGTTTATCATAGAGTGGGTCCGTCCTTAATCGATTGAGATAGGTTGACATGGCCCCTACATTGGGGGAAATTGACATTTCGTTATCATTCAGAACCACGATCAAATTCGTTTCACTATGTCCCGCATGGTTCATGGCCTCGTAGGCCATGCCACCTGTCATTGCGCCATCTCCGATCACGGCCACAACATGATGGTTCTCCCTCAGAACATCTCGGGCCTTGGCAAACCCAACAGCGGCAGAAATGGAGGTACTGGAATGCCCCGTCTCAAAACAATCATGGCTGCTCTCGCCCCGTTTTGGAAAACCAGACAGTCCCTGATATTTACGAATCGTCTTAAAACGATCCAAGCGGCCTGTTAATAGTTTATGCACATAAGTCTGATGACCAACATCCCAGACGATCTTGTCGTAAGGGCTATCAAATATTCGGTGTAAAGCCAAGGTAAGTTCAACAACCCCAAGGTTTGGCGCCAAATGCCCTCCATTTTTGGAGACCACCTCAATCATTTCTTGCCGAATTTCCTGCGCCAAAGTCTTTAGCTCGGTCAAATCTAACAAGCGCAAGACCTTTGGCTCATGAATTGTCCCGAGTAGCCCCATCCTTTTTGCCCCCTCATTTTTTAGGTCCGGTCAATCCCAATTCGTTAGATTAACAACCCCACTATAAGCCCTACCATCACACCACCGAAGACCTCTAACGGGGTGTGGCCAATTAATTCTTTTAACTTTTCTTGAGCAGGAACGGGTCCATGGTACAAGCGTTCAATTAATTGATTTAAGACTTCTGCCTGTTTACCCGCTGCACGTCGTACCCCAGCTGCATCATAAAGAACAATCATACCAAAAACAGCTGCTACCGCAAAGATGGGTGAATCACAGCCATAGTATTTTCCAATTCCTAATGCTAAAGCACTCACCGTCGCGGAGTGAGAGCTTGGGAAACCACCTGAACTGATGATCATTTGAAAATTGAGTTTTCTTAGCAATATTAAATTCACTGCAACCTTGAGCAACTGGGCTATCAACCAAGCTGTCATTGCAGAGATTAGTATGGCATTATTTAAAATACCTGGGATAATTGGCATATTAATGACCTCTTTTTAATGTTTACGTTGTTCAATATAATAGGCTAGTTCCTTTAGGAAGCTCGCTGCTTCGCCAAAGGGCTGCAAAGCGGACAACGCTTCTTGAATTTGGGCATGCAGCTGGTGCTCTGCCCCCTCTAGTCCTAGTAAAGAAACGTAAGTCGCCTTATTCTGACGCAGATCACTGCCGGCTGGTTTCCCGAGAGTATCACTATCCCCGACCACATCTAAGATATCATCTTTAATTTGAAACGCTAACCCCAAGGCCTGAGCATAGCTAGTCAAGGCCTTAAGCTGATCTTCCGTACCCCCTGCCAAAATCCCACCAAGCCGTGCAGAAGCCGTTAGTAAAGCACCTGTCTTAGCTTTATGAATCTCTTCAATTTCGAGTAAGGTCAGCGATTTTCCTTCAGCAGCAACATCCGCTACCTGCCCGCCAACCATTCCGACTTTTCCGGCGGCAAGCGCAACTTCTCGAATAACTCGCAGCTGCTTCTCAGGTTGACCGAGTTTAGGATTAGCCAATAATTCGAAAGCATAGGTTAATAACGCGTCACCAGCAAGAATAGCGTTGGCCTCTCCGAAAACCTTATGATTGGATAATCTTCCCCTCCGATAGTCATCATTATCCATGGCCGGTAAATCATCATGAATTAGGGAGTATGTATGAATGAGTTCTAGCGCGATAGCAGCAGGTACTATGCTTTCTGGGTTACTGCCTACAGCCTCTGCAGAAGCTAATGCTAAAACAGGTCGAATCCGTTTACCTCCCCCAATCAAGGAATAGTACATGCTTTGATTCAAGACATCCTTTTCCCAAGGTAATCGAGCGAGCGTTTGTTCAATCATGCTGAGATAGCGTTGAAAAGTTTCCTTAAACACGCGGTTCATCCTTCCATATCAAAACTGGCAGGTCTTATCTGCAACTTTCCATCTGGACCTTCAAGCAGAATTTCCATCTGTTTTTCTGCTAGATCCAAAACATTAGAACAGTACTGAACAAGACCTACCCCCTCCTTGAATATGCTTAAGGCTTTCTCCAAGGGAAGGTCCTTTTGTTCAAGAGTCTTGACGATTATTTCTAAATTTTGAAGCCCTTTCTCCAAAGTTATGGCTTCATCTTCCTGCTCTTTGCTATCGGTTGGCGTTTCCTCAAAGACAAGCACTTCTTTGCGGACTATTTCCTCTGAGGGTTCATTAAAAAGGTCATCGATCCATTTGTCTTTGCTCATGGATTTAAAACTCCTTCTCTAACACTTCGCAGCGCAAACTTCCTTCTCCTAGGCGAACCCGTATCTGCTGACGACACTCAACCTGCTCCACAGAACGCAGGAGGTTCCCTGTTTGATCATAAGTCAAAGAGTATCCTCGACCTAAGATAGCCAAGGGACTCAGGAGGTTCAGCTTGGCAGCGAACAGGTTTAGTATACCATTTTTATCCGCTACAAATCTAGTCATGCCTTCCTGAAGGCGCATCTGTAGTGTATCCAAGCGTTGCCTGTTTTGATCAATTCGCCAAAAGGGATCTTTCAGTGGCCCCTTATTAGAGATCCTTTCCAGAGTCTGACGTTTTCGCTCGATTAGGGTCCCCATTGCGCTTTGAAGTTGAACACAGAGTTGGTTGACTTGAGACTGCAAATCCTGCAAAACAGGCACAGCCAGCTCGGCGGCAGCCGAAGGAGTTGGCGCACGCAGGTCTGCCACATAGTCTGAGATGGTCACATCTGTTTCATGTCCTACTGCAGAAATAACGGGTATCATCGACTCGGCAATGGCGCGTGCCACTACTTCAGTATTAAAGGCCCACAACTCTTCCAGCGATCCCCCCCCTCGACCGACAATGATAACATCCACTGTCCTAGAGCGGTTAAGTCGGGCGATCGCCTGAGCCACTTCTCGAGGCGCGGCTTCTCCCTGTACGGCTGCAGGCGCTAAGACCCAAGACATCTTGGGATGCCGACGTTCCATAATGTTTAGAATATCTCGAATCGCCGCTCCAGTCGGACTCGTAACGATCCCAATTCGTCGAGGATAACGAGGGATCTTTTTTTTGCGAACGGGATCGAATAGCCCTTCCCCAGCAAGCTTTATTTTAAGTTGCTCAAACGCTAAGTAAAGTTGGCCTAATCCACTCGGTTCCATCTCTTCGGCATAGAACTGAATCGTGCCTTCGCGCTCGTACATACGGATATTTCCGCGGATCATCACTTTTAACCCATCAGATGGGACAAAACGAACCCGTTCGGATCGGCTTTTAAACATCACTGCCTTAAGACTTGACGACTCGTCTTTTAGGGTAAAATACCAATGTCCAGAGGCGCGATGGTTCTTAAAATTGGAAAGTTCACCACTGATCCAACAATTTTGCAGATCCACTCGGTCCTGTAGAACCCAGCCAATCTGGCTGACAATCTCGGATACCGTCCATATCTTTGGCACAAACTTCACCTCAATGCCTATCATAACATAAAGAAAAGTGGGGAGGAAATAATTCCTTCCCACTTTTCTTTATGTGCAAGGCGCGAGGCTCGAAGTTCGAGTTCGATCATTGAGCATCGCAAATATCTCTGAATAAATACAACTAAAACCTATGATGAAGTATAAAACTTCATCATAGGTTTTTCTTCTTAGATATCCAAAAAACAACCACTTAAACTTCGTGCCTCGCGCATCGAGCCTCGTGCATCGCAATTCGAACCTCGCGCTTCGCGCTTACATTCGACTTTGGACGACTGCTACGGTCTCAGCACAAATAATAGCAGCTTGTTCGAAGAGCCGAGCGCGTTCAGCTTTAACTCGCTCTTGATATCCTGCGTCTTTAATTCCAGGAAGGTTAATATCGACGCTGAGCATCGCAGACTTGAGCGCACTCTCTGCTAAATAAGCGGCTACGCCAACATCACTAATGGCACCTTTGTTCCCGATCGGAGCAAGTTTCTGCGCTAACTGCAATACTCTAAAGCAGTTTTGGGAAATCCCGAGCGGAGTATCTGTCGCCGAGACCAAGACCTCTTGCATTTTCTCAGTGCGTACAGCTTTCTCCTCGTCTGTGCCTTTTGGTAATTTTAGAACATCCATAAAATTGGAGAACTCAGCGATATCCTGACTTAACCCAGTCTTTAACAAGCCTAAGACTGTTTCCGCCTCCGCCAAAATCTCTTTTACTTCAGGTTCAACTTCTTTATACTTTTCTTTACCGACTGTGAGGTTAGCCACCATACAGGTCATCGAAGCCGCTAGTGCTCCAACATAGGCGGAAACACTTCCACCGCCTGGTGTTGGTGAAGAACTGGCCGACACCGTCAAAAACTCTTCCGTTGTCCATTCCCAAATCTTATTCGTATCCATTAACGCGCTCCCCCCTGCAGAACGATTCCTTTGAGAACATTGCGCATAATTAAGGCAGTAGTTAGGGAACCGACTCCACCTGGAACTGGAGAAATTAATGAGGCCACTTCTTGAACTGCCTGGAAATCAACGTCTCCGCAAATTCCCTCTGGAATTTCGTTGATGCCGGCATCGACAACGATCGCGCCTGTTTTAACCATATCCTTTTTGATTAACTTAGCACGACCCACAGCAGCAATTAAAATATCTGCTTGACGGGTGAATGCCCCTAAATCCGGTGTTTTGGAGTGACAAATAGTCACTGTTGCATTGTGCTTAAGAATTAAGAAAACTAACGGTTTGCCAACTGTTTCTCCCCGTCCAACAATAACCACATGCTTCCCAGAAATCTCGACTCCCGAACGCAGAAGCAGCTCAATACAGCTCTGTGGAGTGGCAGGGAAAAGCCCTTCCTCACCGCTTAAAATGTAGCCACGATTAATGGGATGAACTCCGTCTACATCCTTATCTGGACGGACGGCAGCCATAATCTTTTCTTTGCTCATTCCCTTAGGCAGCGGAAGTTCAATCATGATACCGTGAACATCCTGATCATTATTAAGGCTTTCAATCTGTGCCAAGACATCTGCTTCAGGAGTTGAGCCTGGCATCGTGAAGAGTTCGAAAGCCATTCCTATTCCTTCACAGACTTTCTGCTTTGAACGTGCATAAACCACAGATGCTGGGTCATCTCCTACTAAGATTACCGAAAGTTTAGGTTGCACTCCTTTTGCTTTCCACTGTGCAATTTCCTCACGAATTTCTTCTTTTAGGATTTTGGAGACCGCTTTACCATCTAATAGTTGGGACAATCGACACACTCCTTTATTTTGATTTAAGATATTGATCAATGCCTGCTGCAGCTACTTTTCCAGCACCCATTGCCAAAATAACTGTAGCAGCACCCGTTACAATATCTCCACCCGCAAAAACACCAGGCTTAGACGTCATTAACGTTTCGGTATCTGCAACAATATTTCCTCGTCTGTTCAACTCCAAACCAGGAGTTGAAGTGGTTACTAAGGGGTTCGGGCCTTGCCCAATCGCTACGACGACTGTATCCATGGGAATATCAAATTCAGACCCCGGAATAGCCACTGGCGCGCGCCTTCCAGATGCATCTGGTTCTCCGAGTTCATAGCGTAAGCAGGTCAAACTTGTGATCCAACCACGCTCATCGCCATTAATGGAAACCGGATTGGTTAAAAGCCGGAATTGAATGCCTTCTTCTTCTGCATGCTCAAGTTCTTCTTTCCTAGCGGGCATTTCATCACGCGACCGACGATAGATAATATAAACATTTTCTGCACCTAAACGTAAAGCTGTACGCGCCGAGTCCATCGCAACGTTCCCTGCTCCGAGAACAGCTACATTTTTTCCAACTTTTACTGGAGTAGCATAGTTAGGGAACTTGTAACCCTTCATTAAATTAGTACGTGTTAAGAACTCATTAGCAGAATAGACTCCATTGAGATTCTCTCCCGGAATATCCATAAAGTAAGGTAGCCCAGCGCCCGTACCAATGAAAACTGAATCATAGCCATTTTCCATGAGTTCATCAACAGACGTAACTTTACCCACTACTTGATTGGTGAGAATTTCTACGCCCATTTCTTTGAGGTTTGTAATTTCAGTCTGAACAATCTCCTTCGGTAAACGGAACTGCGGGATACCGTACATCAGAACGCCTCCAGCAACGTGGAGCGCTTCAAAGATTGTTACAGCATGCCCGGCCTTCGCTAAATCTCCTGCGCAAGCTAAGCCTGCTGGCCCAGCACCAATGATCGCAACACGTTTACCGCTTGGCACTGGCTTATCAAAGCTTGTCTTTTCAGCTTTCATACCGAAATCCGCAGCAAAGCGTTCAAGGCGACCAATGGCCACTGACTCTCCCTTGATCCCCACAATACATTTGCTTTCACATTGAGATTCTTGTGGGCAAACCCGACCACAGACGGCCGGCAGAGAGTTCTTGATTTTCAGAACCTTAGATGCTTCCAGGAAATTTCCTTCAGCAATCTGTTTAATAAAATCTGGAATAAGAACCGACACGGGACATCCTGCAATGCATTTAGGATTTTTACACTGTAAGCAACGTTGAGCTTCTTCAATTGCAGCCTCTTGGCTGTAGCCCAGTGCGACTTCTTCAAAATTATGTGCCCTAACCAGAGGATCTTGGCAAGGCATTTCATGACGCGGAATTTTGACTTTTTTTGTGCTCTCCACTTTCTCTGCCATTAATGATGCCCCCCTTCATGATCACATTCCAGACGAGCTTTGGCCCGGTTTTCTTCGTCTTTAAAATAAGCTAAACGCTTGATCGCTAAATCAAAATCCACCAAGTGCCCATCGAATTCCGGTCCATCGACACAGGCAAATTTAGTTTCATTACCGACACTGATCCGGCAAGCTCCGCACATACCTGTCCCATCCACCATGATTGGATTCATGCTGACAATCGTTTTGATACCCAAAGGACGGGTATATTCCACGACGGCCTTCATCATGACCATAGGACCGATTGCCCAAATAACTTTCACATCGTGTCCTTGAGCCAGAACTTGTGCAAGTCCATCTGTTACAAAACCCTTAACCCCTAAACTTCCGTCGTTCGTGGCAATAACAACTTCGCTACTGACAGCACGCATTTCTTCTTCGAGAATTAGCAGATCCGCACTGCGGGATCCCAAAACAGAAATCACATGATTACCTGCTTCTTTAAGGCCCCGTGCGATTGGGAAAATAGGAGCTATGCCAAGGCCCCCTCCAATACACACTACGGTACCATGATTTTCAATTTCAGAGGCAACTCCTAAGGGTCCGACGAAATCTAGGAATTCAGACCCCTCATTCATGCGCGTAATGATTGCTGATGAGTATCCCACATCTTGAATAACGATCGTGATAGTACCCTTTTCTCGATCAAAGTCCATCACAGTAAGCGGTATGCGCTCACCCGATTCATCAACTCTGACAATCACAAATTGGCCTGGCTCCACTTTCGCGGCCACAGCCGGTGCATCGACGTCTAGCAAAGCAATGCCCGTTGCTAGTAGTCTTTTTCTAACGACGCGGTACATTTGACTCCTCCTCAATGTGAATAGAATTTCTCATATATTTAGTTAATTCGAGATGTTTATACGTTTTTCCTTCAATGCTTATACATAAAATTAAATAAATATTGAATTAACTATGAAGTAACTACCTTAAGATTCTAAGTTTAATCAGAATTGCGAAATTTAAATTGTGATTTTTCACTTCTGATGTTATCAGACTATTCAGAAAACAAAGAATATCTAATACTGATCTGCAAAAAACTAAGAACTAATGGTTTTTACAAGTTAGCTTTAATCGGAACCTTTTCGTTCAGATTTCGTGACACTATCCACAATTCGATCTAAAATTCCGTTCACGAATTTTGCCGATTCCTCTCCACCAAAGCGCTTTGCTAATTCAATCGCTTCGTTGAGACTAACTCGGCCTGGTATGTCCGAACAGAAAAGCACCTCATAGGTAGCCAAGCGCATTACATTCCGATCCACGTTCGCCATGCGGCTAAGAGACCAATCTTGGGTAAATGACGCAATCTTTTGATCGATTTCAGGGAGATGTTCGATTGTACCCTCGACAAGTTGTTGAGCAAAGGCTCTGCTGGGCTCAGGAACTTCAAATTCCTCAGCCCAACGCTGGACTTCTTGCGCTGTCAGCAGCGGTTCTTTAGTCAGGTCCCTTTGAAAAAGCACTTGCAATGCCGTTTCACGGGCTAATCTTCGACTCAAGAAAAATTCCCCTCCCCAATAAATTTCATTCAAACTACGAATAGTAAGTCATCATCAGTATCCACGAATACTTAATACTTATTCAAAATTCTTTCTAACCAAGTCGAGATATCTTTGTGATCATCCTGGCGTTTGCCTATGATGAATCCCACTGTAGCAAACAGCACTAACACTAGAGTCTGCCAAAAACCAAGCGTGACAAATAATAACCCCACTAAAGACCCGATAGCTGTTCCGATAAATTTGCCCGGATGATTGTCAATGGCCCAAACCAAAAAATTCATAAGCTTGTTGCCAATTTTTGGCCAGAACTCACTCATCGGACGCGTGCTGAACGCGTCTTTTGTAGACGACGTACCAACACTTTCACCTCTGAAACTGGAATTCCAGTATAAAGTTCGACATCCTGCTTAACCTTCGTTTGAAGCTCTCCAGAGGTCTGGGGAATGAGAACTCCTTGTTCAAATTGGCAAAAAACAATAATTTCAAGTCCTGTTTCACGCTCACTCAAACTAGATTGAACCTCAATCACACCTGGCAAGGCAGTAGTACTGCGCAGAATAATCTCCTGCAAGGCTTCCTGAGAAATTCGAACATCCCCTCCTTTGGCAGGGGTTCGAAACGCACGAAGTGTACTTTCGCGTGGTCGCATAAATAATAGTAATCCCAGCAAGAGTAAAACCCCCGCCACAACAGTACTTTCCCAAGGGTTGACCTTTAACCATTCAAGCCCTTCAGCTATTAGAAAATAAGGAAGCCCCCATCCCGTGGCGATGGCTAATATCCATAGCGCGCCAAGGATCAGAAGGAGTCCTAAAACGTAGGCCAACATTTGTCGCCCCCTCTTTTAAAACCCCCCCTGGCATTTCCAGGGGGGGCCAACTCTACTTCAGACGAAGATCATCTTCTTTGATTTCAGAAACTGGTTTAAAATTTACCCCTTGTATATGTACATTTGCTTCCACGACCTTGAGCCCAGTCATGCTTTCTATGGCTTCCTTCACTGATTCCTGCACGCTTAAAGCGACATCAGGTATCGATACACCATACTCAACGACGATATAGAGATCTACCGCTACCTCATGTTCCCCTACTTCAACCTTAACCCCTTTGGTTAGGTTTTTATTTCTCCCTAACATGTGTGCAAGATCTCCCACAAGACCCCCACTCATTCCAACTACACCTTCTACTTCAGAAGCTGCTAAACCGGCAATAACTTCAACAACCTCATCAGCAATTCGTATAGACCCGAGGGAATTATCCGTTCCTAAACTTTCCATGCACTCACCTCCCACTAGTCGATGTTCGATGTTCGTGGTTAGTGGTTCGAATGTCGAAAATATCAACCATATCAAACATCGAACACCGCATCGTATTACACCATCACACATTTGCCTTGGATAAGTACTGCTTACACTTTCGATGTAGCACTTGAGAAACTCCGCTAAAGCAAGTTCCTATATCCAAATAATAACGTTGTTATTATACCAAATTAAGGCGGATCTAGCAAAGACTATTATTCGAAATTTGTAGTTCGAAGAACGAAGAACGTGTTTAGCCAGTTTTCAAGACCCCCACTCTTGTAAGTGGGGGTCTTGAACGAGTTTACTCTCCTAAAATTCGGCGCTGAATAAAATTCGTGTAGACTTCTCCACGTCGGTAGAAGGCATTTTCCAAGACGATCAAGTGGAAGGGGATTGTCGTATGGATCCCTTCAATCACGAATTCCTCTAGGGCTCGCTTCATACGTGCTATGGCCTCCTGCCTGGTGGCGCCCCAGACAATCAGTTTTCCGACCATTGAGTCATAGTAGGGCGAAACCATATACCCTTGGTAAGCCGCGCTGTCAACTCGAACTCCAGGTCCCCCAGGAACATGATAGCTTGTAATCAGTCCGGGTGAAGGCATAAAATTCTTCTCTGGATTTTCGGCGTTTATCCTGCATTCTATTGCCCAACCTCGCAGCTGAATTTCCTCTTGAGTATACCCCAGTGGTTCTCCGGCCGCCAAGCGGATTTGTTCTTTGACTAAGTCAATGCCAGTTACTAGCTCAGTGACTGGATGCTCAACCTGGATGCGTGTGTTCATTTCAATAAAATAAAATTTGCCATGACGATCCAACAAAAACTCAATGGTTCCGGCGTTCGAATAATTTGCTGCCTTAGCTGCTTTGACCGCCATCTCACCCATTTCTGCTCTTAATTCCGGTGTCAAAGCACTTGAAGGGGATTCTTCTAATAGTTTTTGATGACGACGTTGTAAAGAACAATCTCGTTCTCCTAGATGAACTACATTCCCATAGTTGTCGCCTAGGATTTGAATCTCAATGTGTCGAGGTTCTTCAACGTATTTCTCTAGATAAACCTCAGCGTTGCCAAAGGAAGCCTGAGCCTCGTTTTGGGCTGCTTGAATCGATTTGCTTAATTCTTTAGAATTTTGGGCAACCCGCATTCCCTTGCCACCGCCGCCTGCTGAGGCTTTGATTAACACCGGATACCCAATTTCTTCGGCAACAGCAGCGGCTGTCTCTTCATCTTCAATAATATCTTTGGAACCAGGCACTACAGGAACGCCACACTCAATCATTGTTTTTCTTGCCGTAGCCTTGTCTCCCATGGTTGCAATGACATGTGGGGATGGGCCAATAAAAGCGATTCCACATGATTCACATATCTCAGCAAATCGAGCGTTCTCGGATAAAAAACCATAGCCAGGATGAATTGCATCAACACCAGTCAATTCAGCTGCACTGATTATGTTCGGGATATTTAGGTAACTCTTGGCACTTGCTACAGGACCGATGCAGACTGCTTCGTCAGCGGCTTTAACGTGCAAAGCCTCCCGATCTCCCTCTGAAAAAACTGCGACCGTCTCAATCTCAAGCTCGCGACATGCCCGAATGATGCGCAAGGCAATTTCTCCACGATTCGCGATCAGGATTTTTTTAAACATGCTCTCTTCTCCTTATTTTTCAATAACGAATAACGGTTGCCCATATTCTACGGGCTGCCCGTTTTCGACAAGAATTTGGATCACTTTGCCTTTGAATTCCGACTCAATCTCATTCATCAGTTTCATGGCCTCCACAATACATACTGTTTGCCCGACTTCAACCATTTGGCCAACTTTTATAAAAGCATCTGCATCTGGAGACTGTGAGCTATAAAAGGTCCCTACCATGGGAGCTGAGATTATTTCAGTATTTGCTTTAACTACAGGTTCTGGAGCTTTAGTTGTCTCTGCTTCAACGCTCGGAGAAACTCGAACAGCAGCGTCTGCTGCAACCGACGCCCTATTTTCTTGGCGCGCAGTAGCGGTGACTGGAACACCAGCGACCATACTCGGTCCTTTGCGGATGGATATTTTGACGCCATCACTTTCGAGATTTAACTCACTAATTTCGGTTTGATCAATGATCTGGATTAATTCTTTAATTTCTTGTAAGTTCAAATTCGGATCCTCCTTAGACAAACAAGTTGTCTTTGTTTCTTGTACGTTCTTCATTTCTTCTTTCGCTATAACGCCTTGGTTTCGCTCTTCAAAAAACTTTTTAGCTATTTGAGGGAATAGTGCATAAATGATGACATCTTCAGGAGAACGAGTTAAACCCTCACTATCTTTCAAGGCTTTTGGCATTCCAGGTTCTAATTTATCCGCCGGACGAACCGTCATAGGTTCTTCGTCCCCAATAATTTTCTTTTGAATATCAGTATTAATTGGAGCTGGAGGTCGTCCATATAACCCCCGCACATAGGCCTTCACTTCCCCTGGTATTAACTTATATCTTGACCCGCTCAAGACATTTAATACCGCTTGGGTTCCAACAATTTGACTTGTAGGTGTGACCAAGGGTGGAAACCCTAATTCCGCTCTAACTTTTGGGATCTCCTCCAACACCTCGTGTATTCGTTCCAAGGCCCCTTGTTCTTCCAATTGGGAAACAAGGTTAGAGATCATACCCCCAGGAACCTGGTGTTCAAAAACCCTCATATCCGAAATCCGGGTGATACCCCGTTCAAACCCTCGACTCTTACGCAGTGATTCAAAATACTTTGCGATACGGAATAATTTACGTAAACTCAAGCCCGAATCATAGCCAGTGTCTTGAAAAGCCCGTACCACTGTTTCGACAGGAGGTTGACTAGCCCCAAAGGCTAAAGGAACACTGGCTGTATCTATGACATCTGCCCCTGCTTCGACTGCCTTCAAATAAGTCCCTACAGCCATTCCGCCAATATAATGACTGTGTAAATGGATCATAATCCCTAATTCTTTTTTCAATAAGGAAACCAATTCGTAAGCCTTAAACGGCGTCAACAAGCCGGCCATATCTTTAATACAGAGGGAATCAGCTCCAAGTTCAGCTAAGGCAGTGGCTGTTTCCAAGTAGTGTTTTGTTGTATGAACAGGACTTATTGTATAAACCACGGACGCCTGAACATGGGCTCCCGCCATTTTGGCCGCTTGCATTGGCACAACCATATTTCGCACATCATTCAAGGAATCAAAAATTCGAATGATGTCAATCCCATTCTTAACACTGAGCGCTACAAATTCCCGTACTACATCATCGGGATAATGTTGATATCCGACTAAAGACTGGGCTCTTAAGAGCATTTGCAAAGGGGTTTTTTTGACATGTCGTTTGATCTCCCTTAGACGTTCCCAAGGATCCTCACCTAAAAAGCGCATACAGACATCAAAAGTGGCTCCTCCCCACACTTCCATAGAGAAAAATCCCATATCATCCATGTCAGCAAGGATTGGTACCATGTCTTCAGTACGCATCCGAGTGGCCCAAAGGCTTTGATGCGCATCCCTCAAAGTAGTATCCGTAATCTTAACTGGTATCATAGCCTTCACCCCTCTCTATTGTCTCTCGATAATTTTAAAGACCTGCAACCGCCAATTATCTAGTGAATCACCATAACATACATGTATCATTATATGAGGGTAGTTTGCCTTTTTCAACGAAGTGAGTTTAAGTATACAATATATTATCCGTAAATTCACTGAATTAACCCACATAAGGTCGCCCCGATAGCAAAAAAGCCATCACCTTACAGGCAACGGCTTCGGATTACTTAGTGAGTTAAAGATGTTCAATCACTAAGTGAGGTGTTTTTGTACCGTCCGTATGAGTTCATCAGGTCGAAAAGGTTTTGCCAAAAAGTCGACAGCACCTAGTTTCAAAGCTTCAACAACCATACTTTCATTGGCAACTGCACTACAAATGATCACTTTAGCTAAGGGATTGATTCCTAGAATTTCTTTAAGCGCATCCAACCCATTCAGTTCCGGCATAGTAATATCCATGAGTGTCAAGTCCGGATGATCAGATTTAAATCGTTCTACAGCCTGCCGTCCATCTTCGGCTTCTATAGTGTTCCTCAAATCCTTGCGGGCAAGAATCTGTGAAATCATCAATCGCATGAAACTTGCGTCATCTGCAATAAGAATTTTGTTCATTTACCGTGTTCCTCGCCCTCTCGATTGGGTCTTTCGGCCTATTCAACTGTTATTTTAGTCCCATTCACTGTTATTATTCAATTCGCGCTGATATCTCCATATTCCTGCAAGATTTATACAATACTTTTATGAAACTTAGCTGGCTCCAAGCGCTGCATAAGCTTAGCTATTTTTTGCCGTTATAGTAATCTTATCTAAGCGAACATTCGTTACTCGCACAACAATCTCTTGAATGAGATTCACTTCATTTGTGGTTAGAATCTGAGCATAAACGATCACCGTAACGCTATCCTGAAAAACATCTACCACAGCATCCTGAAACCCCTTTATTTTTAGGAGGTTCTCTATTTCGCCTTCTCGTTGTATTTTCGTACTAAGTTCCAGCCATTTTTCTTGCGCTTGAGCCTTACTTTTTTCCACACTTGAATTTAGCAATTCAGAGAGCATAGCTTTAGTTTCTTGACGAAACTGTTCTCGCTTCAAACGATAATTTACGAAATAGTTTTCTCCTGAATCGCTTTGCTTAACCGTTTCAACTTGGAATTTAATTCCAGTACCCTCCGCTGGAGAATTTACCAAAACATCCACTTGGCTTGAAAAATAAGCCTTTGGCTCAGCGGTTGTTGACTTAATTCCTATAATCCCCATGATAACTGCCAATCCTACTAGGCTGGCGATCCATAGCCAAGATTTATGCCCTAGAACTATAATCAGTGGTCGTTTCTTGTTTGGAAAAGCCATTATCCTTCACCCATGGGAACAACAGTTATTCTCGCGCTCGGAATGTTCAAGAGCGTTTGCACCGCTGAATGAATCCCCTCTCTCACCTTTGGATCCCTTGCTCCCTCAGCAATCACCAAAACACCCGCAATCTCTGGACGATCCTCCAGCACCATGACTGGTTGAGATGAACCGCTGGGCATAACCACTTGGTTATTCTCGGTAATTTCCGTCGTTTCTCGGGTTCCACCAGTCTTGTCGGTTTCTTTATTGGTTCTTTTCGTCACGTTATTATTCCGCGCATACTCATTTCTTAGTCCTGTCATAAAGCTTACTGAAACTTTAACTTTACCTACCCCAGTCATCATTAAAATATTTGTTTGGAGTTTACTTTCTAATTCCTTTTCTAACATACCAATTTTCGTACTCGTGACTGGAACGTTGGTTTGGTCGGATTTAGCTTGCGTACTTTGAGCAGGGTCCACGGGTCCTTTGCCAAGGTAAATAAAAGACATTCCAACAACGATGACGGCCACTAACCCAACCAATATTTTATCTGATGAAATCTGCCTCATCCAATTCATGTATCCTCTTCCTCCTTTCAAGCACTTTCTTTTTCCTAACTTTCTTGAACAAAAACTAGCTCTTTAGACAAGCTCATAAATGTGGCTATGCGCACTTGAACTTCTTCCGCTCTCTGAGACTGAGTTTTCACAGACGAAGTAGATCTTTCGATAATAATGGGTTGCACAGGTTTAATTTCATCCTTAGTGGCTGTTAACACAACCTCAATCTTGGTGATATTTGGCTGATCAGTAAACCCTCCCGCTCCCTCCTCCAATTCAACATTGACCTCCGCCGTTTCGATTCCTTGTGTGCTTAAGGCCAGTGCTTTGATCTGGTTGATCAGAATCAGGCGGTATTGCTCTTGGACAGCATCCCGACCTACTTTAACCCCTTGACCTTCTAAAGCAAGCGCTGGTAACTCCTGAGGGGTTGTGGCCGTCCAAGCGGGAATCTCCATGGATAATGGGGTATGTAAGAATGCAGTAATAGGGGCAAGAACTGCCGAAATCACGAACAATCCCATGACCATTTGGACAAAACCACGCATTGATTTATTGGGTAGGAGCATTTCTAGAAATGTGGCCAAGAGTAGAATCACAGCCAAATTACGTACAAGTGTTTGCAACGTCTGCACAACGGTCTCCTCCTTAGTGCAACATCACCGAAAAAGTTCCCGTGCCAACGACCACGGCGACGGACATAAAAAACATGATCGCCACTGACGAGACAGTGACCAAAACTAAAATTAAACTTTTTGACATATCCTGCAGACTTTCCGCAAGGGCCTTTTCACCGAGAGGCTCAATCAGGGCTGCTGAGATCCGAAAAACGAAGATCATCGCTAGAATCTTAACTGAAGGACCTAAGCAGATGATGATAATAGCAATTAAGGCAATAATTCCAACGGCATTTTTGAGCAGTAAACCAGACGTAATCACTAATTCAACGGCATCTTTAAAAAATTTGCCCACGACAGGAATAAGATCTGCTGAATACTTGGCGGTACGAAAAACTACACTATCTGCAACCCCTCCGGTCACCCCTTGAACCGTCATGACTCCGATAAATACAGTCATGATAACTCCCAAGCAAAGTTTCCCTGCAAATTCGAAAAGTCCAGCGAGCTTGCTAAGTTTAAACTGTTCTGAGATATTATTGAGAAGTTTAAGGACGGCAGCGAGAAAAAATAGCGGTAAAATAGTGGTTTTGATGAGCGTAGCTAACACAGTCAGGCTACCCATAATCAGAGGTTTAAAAAGTGCAGCGCTGGTCAGATTCCCCATCGTGATTAATAAGGTTAGGATAACCGGGAAGATCGTCTGCATGAGACCGACCATCTGATCAATTGCCCCCGTAGCGACAGTCAAAGCCTCCCTAAATGAGGTAATGGCTAAACTCAAAAGAACTAAATACGTCATCACTTGGGCAGTTTTTCCCACGCTTCCCCCAAATGCAACTTGAAGTTGACCTAAAACTGCCCCTAATACTGCCAAAATGAGTAGCTTGCCAATTAAGGGAGCCGTTCCTAAAACTTGATGACCTAGGAGAGTTAATAAAGTTTGTCCGATGTTTTCCGGTCGCAAACTCAGTTTTCCGCTCTTAAGATCTTCAAACATGCGGACTAAGGAAAACCCTGGCATTGCCTTCTGAACATCTCCATCCAGTTGGTCCAAGAAACCTCGCATTTGAGTCAGATCGACCTCTTGAGATAATTCCACCTTTCCAGCGCTTGGAGATGCAGCCTCTTCCGCATAGACCGGAGAAGTTGTCCCACTCAACAAGATGATTGATAAGACTAAACTTAGAAAGAATCTCCGCAAACACATCACCTCACGGAACGAGTCGTACCAGCGACTCTGTAATGGCTACAATAATAGGGATCGCTAAGACGATAACCCCAACCTTAGCTGCCAGCTCGATTTTGGTTGCCAACGAGTTCTCTCCAGCGTCACGGCAGATCTGAGCACCGAACTCTGCTAAATAAGCCACCCCCACAATCTTTAAAATTATCAGTAAATAGTAGGAACTGATATTAGCTTGATCAGCAAGAGTTTGAAGTAAGTCAACGATAACTTTGATTTTACTTAAAATGATGATAAAGATTGAGGCTCCTGCGAGAATCGTAAGTTGCAAGGCAATTTCAGGTCGAATCTGCTTAAGAACAACACTCATAATTGTAACAATCAGGGCTAGTCCTACGATTTGCCATATCTCCACGCTTTAGCCCCCTAATAAAGGTTGAAAACACTCTTAACCAGTGTAAATAATTCCGCAATCGACTGGACTACGATATAGAGAACCACAATAACGCCCATAATTGTAACACCCTGTGCCATTTCACTGCGCCCGGATTGAGTAAGTACGGTTGCCAATATTCCGACTAGAATTCCAATTCCAGCGACAGTAATGATTAGATTGAAGCTCATCTTCCCGACTCCTCCCCTGCTTAAATCAGAATGAGCACTCCTGCGATCCCACCTAGAAAGCCTAAATAGGACCACATTTTAGCTTGTTTAATGGACCAAACATCTGCTTGTTCCTTGATCAAAGTAAGTTGACGTAAGACAAGTTCTAATTGTTTATGTTGCTCGGTACGATCTGATCGACCTAAGCCCTTCCCAACGTCACGAACTACTTGCCAATCTTCTGGCTTTAAACAGAAAAACGCCTTTTGAGCCAATATTGTCTCTTTCCAAGCAATGCCTGCTGACTCTCCCCGCTGCAACCGGTCCTGAAGTTCCTTATAAAATTCTTGCCAAGGCGTATCCGTTCGTTCCTTCACAATCCCAAAGGCCTCTGGCAAAGGGGTTGCACCCCAAACAATTTCTGTGTCTAAAAGAGCCAAGGCCATTAATAGCTCTCGCAATTCAGACGGTCGCCGCCTGATTCGATTAGCCAACCACAATCCAGAAGATCCACAACCAGCGATCAGGACAATACAACCGAGGATGAGCATTGCAGGATCCTCCCAGTTTTAAGATTATAAACTCCCTTAATGGTTCCTGGTCCATTTTGCCTACTCAAGACGACCAAACGTTCAAACACTCCTTGATTCAGCAAATCAGCCAAAACCGGCCTATTTTGTGCTTCTTCTATTGAGCTGGCGTGGGCAGTGCTTAGGATTTGTACTCCCGTGCGTAAAGCATCCAACAGGGCAAAGACATCGTCTGTATGACCAAGCTCATCCATGGCCATAACTTGAGGCGCCATAGAGCGAACCACCATGCTCATTCCTGAAGCTTTTGGGCATCGATCTAAGACGTCCGTACGATATCCTAAGTCGTAGGTCGGTACCCCTTGCCACATCCCAGCAAGTTCCCCTCGTTCGTCTACAACTCCAACAGTCTGGCCATTTAATCCTAAGTGAGGAACACCGTTACTAATTAAACGAATCAAATCCCTTAAGAGGGTTGTTTTCCCAGCACGGGGAGGGGAAATCAAGAGTGTATGACATACTTTTCCGTCAGCACCTAAAAGTAAGGGCAAAATCTTTAAACCTCTTCCCTTCATATCTCGAGCAATACGAATATTCAAGGAAGATACATGCTTCATCGTCTGAATTTTTCCGTGTTGTAAGACTGCCTCTCCTGTTACCCCAACCCGGTTCCCTCCAGGAAGAGTCAAAAAACCCTGTTTAAGATCTTCTTCGGCAGCGTAAACCGAGCTATGGGTCATCCGTTCTAAAGTACCGACAAGATCTTCCCGATTCACCCAATAAGCCTTATCCGGACTCGTTACCCTACCTTCCTGATTAATAAAGTAGTCCTTGTCTGACGTTCGAACCAAGAGTGGCCGACCAATCCTCAAGCGGAGCTCTTCAACCTCTTGAAAGCCTACATCGTTTATCTTGCTTAAAATCGAACGAATCCCCTCGCTAAACCATCTAGAGATATCCATCCATAACACCGCACTTGGATTCGGCTCAGAATAGCTCTCCTTCGCTTGAGGAGTCAAAGACTTAGCTAACATAGCAGGCTTATTGTGCATCAGTTTCGGTGCTTGAACGACAGATAGTTTGTAATGTAGCGACACCTTATTGCCCCCCTTGATAGAAGGTATGTCCAGCTTTCTGGTTTTAGACATCCTGCTGAAAAAAAGTGAAAGCATCTCAGTGCAAGTCGGGGACGGTCTTGACTGCATAACTTGACTTTGCATGTAGGAGGAAGTTTCTTAGTACGTTCTCACATCCTACGCCGGTATGTATACTTTGAGGATAGCGGCTTCGGCGATACTCATCCTACGGCGCGATAGTATTCGTATGTGGCACTGCGCCTTCGGCGAAAGTCTCCACTGGAGACTTTCGTCACTGGAGACTATCGTGTTCCATTGCTATTCTCTAGTCGCAAGGCTAAAACTTAAAACCTCTGGGCTTTCTGGTCGAATGCTATGCCATCACGAAATTTAGCCGCCCATGGCGATGGTCCCTTCTCGCTGTCCTGCAAGAATGCTAATTCGTGCGAAGACAGTGTCTTCGGACAACAAGGACACTCGGCAACTCATGGCCAGCGCTCTAATCTCGAACGTCCTGTTTGAGCCTTGGACAAGCTAAATGCGTTTCTTCACGCCTTATTGTCCGCGCTCATTGTATAGAAACTGGGTACGCGCACACACCGAGTGTTCTTGATTCATCTTTGTTTCTTTGATATTATTAATCAAAGAAACTTTGAATATTTGCCCTTTTTTTGCATAGATTAAATGAGGATGAAGTGTAATGTCTCAGACCGTTCAAAGAGGAGGTAATTTCATGTTCAAAAAACGCATCTCGGTATCTCAGAAGCGTCAAATAACCATCCCAATTGAGTTTTATAATGACGTGGGTATCGAAAAAGAGGTTGAGTGTTATATCCAAAACAATGCCATTGTTATACGTCCTGTACGTGAGAGCGGCGGTGAGTTTGATGAACAAATCTTAGCCGACTTAATCTCCCAAGGCTTATCCGGCGAAGAATTGCTTACCAGATTTAAAGAAACGCGAAAGAACATCCGTCCTGCAGTTGAAGGTTTAATTACAGAAGCCGAGCTTGCAGCTAAAGGGAAAAGCAAGCATTCCACCTATGATGATCTTTTTGGTACGGAGGATAAGTGATGGCGCTAAAGCTCATAATTTTGCCTCCTGCTGCTCGTTTTCTAAAAAAGCTCAAAGAAAAACCTCTTATATATCTTTTTAAAAAAACTGTAGACGAACTTCTTGTTGATCCTTACATCGGCGAAGCAAAAAGCGGCGACCTTTCAGGTATTTACTGCTGCGATATATATTACAATAAAACCAATTATGAGCTCGCTTATACGATTGTAGAAATGCCAACTGAGACAATTGTCATTGTGCTTGCCGGTACTCGTGAGAACTTCTACAATGAACTAAAGCGGTACATGAAAGGTCTTTAGAGTATCTCCTATATTGGCCGGTATAAGAAAAAGGCATATTCGAACAATGCCCAGGATAGTTAGGAGTAAAGCATATTTCAGAAAAACCATAAAACAGTCAGTAACTGTCTTTGACTTGCACTAATGCGCTTTGTGCGCTCTCTGAGCCAATAAGCTTCCTCTGGTTTGGGTCTAATTTAGAAGGATTAGGTACGACCTGAACGTTCTATGACGCAGTTGAAAGGGCCGGAACGAAACTTAAGTTTCGTTCCGGCCCTTCCAACTGCAATCGATCGTAAACTATGTTTAAAGGCAAGCACAAAGAAGCATTGAGGGCTGCATATTCCAAAATAATATTAAATGACCCAAAGAAGAAGGGAGTTAACCCCCTTAAAACTAAAGGGGGTCGTGGGGTTAGTAGATTTATCGCTAAGACACTTCCTCCAATGTAGAAAGCCGAGCACATGACAAAGCATTTACCCGGCCTAAGTGAACAACACAATATTCTTTTATTTTGGAGGTTGTACAAACAACTTTTCAACATCTTGCGATGTAACCGCCTTACTATAGAGGTACCCTTGCATTTCATCGCACAATTTATCCTTGAGAAAAGACCGTTGGGTATTTGTCTCTACTCCTTCAGCAATAACTTTTAAGTTAAGGTTTTTAGCGAGCTGAATGATAGCTGTTACTACTTCCTCTCCATTTTCGCCCGAACTGATATCTTGAATAAAGCACTGATCTATTTTCAGGGTGTCTATCGGCATGCGCCGTAAATAATTCAGTGAAGAGAAGCCAGTTCCGAAATCATCAATGGAAATCCGTACTCCTAACTCTTTAAAACTGTTCAACATCTCAAGAGATGTTTGACCGTTTTCCATGGCAATACTTTCTGTGATCTCTAATTCCAGCCACCGGGGTTCCAAACCTGTTTCTTGAAGAATTTTAGCCACTAACTTGATGAAATCCGGTTCTCTAAATTGCCGAGCTGAAATGTTAACAGCTATGCGCAAAGGCGGATAGTTTTGTTCTTGCCAACTCTTATTCTGTGCGCAGGCGGTCCGTAAAACCCATTCTCCAATCGGCACAATCAACCCTGTTTCCTCCGCAATAGGAATAAAATCAACAGGGGAAACCATTCCCCGTTCGACAGAATTCCAGCGAATGAGGGCTTCCAGACCTACAATTGAGCCACTTTCAAAATCAACCTGGGGCTGATAATGCAGGACAAACTCGCCGCGCACTAAGGCCTTACGCAGACTGTTCTCTGTCGCAAGTCGTTGATTGGCCTTTATATTAAGGCCCATCGTATCATTAATCAGTTTGAAGCGATCTAAATCTAAAAACATAACCGCTAGCTTACCCTGTTTACGCTTTGCTCGTGCTAATGCTTGCTTTAAATGTTCATTGAAAAGGTAGCGGTTGGGGAGTCCAGTTAGAGCATCATGTTGTGCTTGATGGGCCAACTCTTTAATAAGATTTCGTTTATAACTGACATCATGAAACACTAAAACTGCCCCTATGATTGTTTCATTACGGTCTCGAATAGGTGCAGCTGAATCTTCAATCGCAATCCTAGATCCGGCTTTATTGATTAAGACGGTATGGTTTGCCAAGCCGACAACCTTTCCTTCTTCAAGACATCGGATAATTGGACTTTCAACTTTTATACCTGTGTCTTCATTGACAATCTGAAAAACTTGCTCTAAGGAGAGGCCTACTGCTTCAGCATTCGTCCAACCAGTTAAAGCCTCAGCGACGGGATTGAGGTACTCAACATTCGCTCGTACATCAGTCGTGATCACCGCATCCCCAATGGACTCTAGCGTGACTTGGGCTCGTTCCTTCGCCAGCCAAACCTCGGTTTCTACATCTTTACGTTTTGTTATATCGCGAATGAGACTCACAATAATTGGTTTCCCGTTGATCGTTGCACCCTTAGCACTGATATCGATTGGAAAGACACTGCCATCTTTACAAACGTGTTTGAGCTCAAACTGTATCCCCTTGGGAGCCTTTTCTAAAAAGGTGGCCACTGATAATTGGTCCTCTGGCAAACGCAACTGATGAACAGGCATATTCGTTAATTCCTCACGGGTATAACCATAACGTTGCACCGCAGCTTCGTTGGCATCGATAATCTGTCCATCCGGGCGGATAAATATTATTAAATCAAGAACATGCTCCGCCAAAAGCTGATAGCGCTCTAAATGTTCTCGATCTTTTTTCAGGACTTTTTCAGATTTCTGGAGGGAGGTGAAGCCCCATTGAATAAGGGCATAGAGAAGCACCGACGTCACTGTAACATAGAGCCAGCCCTTTACGGTTGACAAATAAAGCAGCACGCTATGATCCGACACGATCAGGCCTAAGAGATGATCTGAGAAGAGAATCCAGAGCCCACCGGTCAGCGCGTATAGAATGGTTATACGCAAAGGAGTGACCTGGTTCCATTTCCATTTTCTACTGAATTTCATTTTCAGGCCTCCTTCCTAGTGGCTGTATTCTCCGATTTTAATCAATATTCCTGCAAATCAAACTTTAGTTCTGCAAAAAAACCATTTAACGGCTGATTGTACATCCTGACTTCAGGAATAGCTCCTGAAACGATGTAGAGCGCTTCGGTCGTTTTATAACAGACCACAGCGCTCCAACCTAAAGTTAGTAATATGATCTAATGATGTAGTAGCACAGGTAAGATCATGGGTCGTCTCCGGGTCTTATCCCATAAGTATTTGCTTAGACTGTCACGGATATTGGATTTTAGAGGGCCCCATTCCATTTGCTCCTTCTGGATCTGGCTTTCTAAGGTAGCTTCCACCACTTTTCTAGCCCCATCTACCAATATCTCAGCTTCCTTCATAAAGGTAAACCCTCGAGAGATAATATCCGGTCCAGACAAAATTCTGTATGGCTTTCCTTTCGAAAGTGCAGCTACCACCACAACCACACCGTCTTGCGCCAATTGTTGACGATCTCTCAGAACAATCTGCCCTACATCTCCCACACCCAGTCCATCGATGTAAATGCTTCCGGCTTCAACTCGTTCTCCGAATTCCATGCGCTCTGGGGTTATCTCAACTCGTGAGCCCAGTTGTGTTAAAGCAATATCTGGATCTGAGTAACCAAGCGAATGTCCGATTCTTTTTAAAGCAACTTGATGACGAATTTCACCGTGATGTGGAATAAGAAAACGAGGGTGGGTAAGGCGTATTACTAGCTTAATCTCTTCTTGATTGGCGTGTCCGGATACATGTACTTGCCCCATTTCTTTGGTTACAACCTCTGCCCCAATCTGATAAAGATGATTAATCGTCTTTCCCACAAGCTTCTCGTTACCGGGTATTGGGGTTGCTGCGATAATGACCATATCATCGGCGAGAACGTTAATCTGTCGATGACTTCGAGTGGCCATCCGTGTCAAAGCAGCTAAGGGTTCACCTTGACTCCCAGTGGTCAGAACCAACAGCTGAGTAGCAGGTATATTTCCTACTTCTGTACTGTCAACAAGCATATCCTCTTGGGGAAGCTTTAAGTATCCTAAATCGAGCGCAGTACGAACCACGTTCTCCATGCTTCTGCCGACGACACAAACCTTTCTACCAACGTCAGAGGCTGCATCAATTGCTTGCTGGATCCGATGTACATTGGAAGCAAAAGAAGCCATAACAATCTTCCCTTTAGCCCGTTCGAAATTCTCCCGCAAAGCTTTCCCGACTGTCCCTTCTGACATGGTGACCCCTGGACGTTCAGCATTTGTGGAGTCGCAAATCAAGGCTAAGATTCCTTCGTCACCCCAAGCCGCAAGTTTTCTCAAATCCATGTTCTGACCATCAATGGGAGTATAGTCAACCTTGAAGTCCCCTGTATAGACAACTCGTCCAACCGGTGATAGTAGAGAATATCCCACAGCATCCGGAATACTATGGGTAACTCGAAACGCCTCTACTTCAAAAGCCCCTGCCTGAATACGTTCACCAGGTTCTAACATACGCACTAACGATTCAGGATAAGGAGTTCGTTCCTGAAACTTGGCACGAACCATTCCCAAGGTCAATTTTGTACCATAAATGGGAATATTCAATTTTGGTAAAATAAATGGCAGTCCACCGATATGATCCTCATGGCCGTGTGTAATGAAGAGTCCTTTAATTCGCTCGCGGTTTTTCTCCAAATATGATATGTCCGGAATTACCAAATCAATGCCCAGTAGTTCTTCGTCTGGGAACTTTACTCCACCATCAATGATTACAATTGAATCTTCATATTCAAAAACCAGTAAATTTTTTCCGATTTCTCCAGTTCCTCCAAGCGGAATCACGCTAAGCTTTGAAGTCTGCTGAGATAACAAAATAACACCTCCTATGGTCGCAATTAGGCATATGAAAGAAAATTGCGAGTCAAAGATGCCATGGATATTTTGCGTCAGACAAGGAGGTATGTTTACCTCATAGCGGGGCTATCAGGTCATGCCGACGCAGTATGACACGAAATAGATTGGCATACTGACTTGTTATTTTCTTTTATATGCCTTAACTTAGTTTGCCCCATAAGAGATGTTTTCATGTTATTTAGGATATTCACTTATAAGTCTCCGACTTCCGGCCTCGACTTCTGACCTCTGACTTTACTGGGCCCGTTGAACATAGCTTCCCGTCCGAGTATCAATGATCAGCATATCTCCTTCATTGACAAAGAAAGGCACTTGCACGACTGCACCCGTTTCCAAGGTTGCAGGCTTTGTCCCACCAGTAGCCGTATCCCCTTTCACACCGGGTTCCGTTGCTGCAACAGCTAGATGAACCGTATTAGGCACATCCACTCCAATAACCTCTATATCATAGAAAAGCACACCTAAGGTCATGTTTTCTTTCAGCCATTTCACACCGTCTCCAATTTGCCCCTGAGTCAAAGAGGTTTGCTCGTAAGTTTCCTTATCCATGACCACGTAATGTTCTCCATCTTTATAGAGATAGTCCATTTCACGACGCTCCACATGGGCTTTTTCCACTTTTTCTCCGGCATTGAACCTACGCTCAACGACTCCACCCGTCTTAACGTTTTTTAATTTTGTTCGAACAAAAGCGGCACCTTTACCGGGCTTAACATGTTGAAACTCAACCACTGAGAAAACATCACCGTCTAATTGAATGGTTAGACCTGTCTTAAAATCATTTGTTGAAATCATAACTACCACTTTCCCCCTAAAATCCTTTTATTTAGTTTGTCCGTTTCTAAAGCTATATACAAAGAAAGTCTAAAACGTTACTTTATGATTATGAAATCTTTTGGTGCCTGGGTCAATACTTCGCAACCATTTTCGGTCACCAAAACGATATCCTCAATTCGAACGCCCCCCCAATCCGGGATATATATACCCGGTTCCACGGTAACGACCATGCCCGGTTCAAGCACACGATCTTCCCGCTTATTGAGATTTGGTCCCTCATGGATAGCCAGACCCACGGAATGTCCAAGTCCATGTCCAAAGTATTCACCATAACCTGCTTCTTCAATTAGTTTACGGGCTACCGCATCCACTTCTTTGCCAGTTCTTCCCGGGGCAACTGCTTCAATTCCTGCTCTCTGCGCAGCCAAGACAATTTCATACACTTCGCGCTGCTTGTCTTCTGGTTCGCCTAAAAAAACCGTCCGCGTGATATCTGAGCAATAACCCTGATAGATTGCACCGAAGTCCATCGTCAGAAACTCCCCTGATTGAACAATCTTTGAGCTGGCCGTTCCATGAGGCAGCGCAGAACGCACACCAGAGGCTACAATAAAATCAAAAGAACCTCCACTTGCTCCGGCATGTCTCATAGAAAAGTCCAAGTTTAAGCCAATCTCTTCTTCTGTTTGCCCGATTTTGATCGTCTTTAACACATCGGCAAAAGCAAGATCTGCAATTTTTACCGCTTCACGAATTAGCTTAAGCTCTGAATCATCTTTCACTGAACGCAAATATCCGACAAGATTGGGCAGAGACAAAAGTTCGGCTTGGGATAACGCAGCTTGCAGTTTTCCGTAGTCCACGTAAGTGACATAGTCTCCTTCAAAACCCACTCGCTGGACATGTTCTCCGATTTCTGCCAAAGAAGCAAAGTGGTCCTGACCCGCATCAATAATTTCAAAATCTGGAGACTGGGCCTTTGCTTGTTCTATGTAACGAAAATCAGTTAATAAAATAGCTTTTTCTGAGGTGATATACAGAGTTGCTTCTCCACCCGTAAACCCGCTCAGATATCGTCCATTTTCTGGACGAATAACAATATAAGCATCAATTCTTTCTTCATGCATGCGTTGACGCATTCGTTCGATGCGATTGATGATGTATCCCCCCAAATCGTTGTTCGTGGTTCGTAGTTAGTAGTTCGAATATTGAATTCATGTTTTTGCCTTACGGCCTTGGTAGTCAACAGCATAACGCATCGCTAATACATAACCGTCTGCCCCCAGACCTGATACTTGTCCTATACAGACCGGTGCGATAAGGGAATTGGCGCGAAATGCTTCACGGGCATGGATGTTTGAAAGATGGACTTCTACCGTCGGAACTTTTACAGCACTAATAGCGTCCCGAATCGCGTAACTTGTATGTGTCCAAGCCCCAGGATTTAGAATTAAGAAGTCGTCAGAGGATAACGCTTGAATCCAATCCAAGAGCTCCCCTTCGTGATTCGTTTGCCGACATTCGGCCTGCATTCCTGCTAGGTTCGCAGTCTCTAACGCATCTTCATTGATCTCTGCCAAGGTGCGTGATCCATAATGTTCCGGTTCACGTAGACCTAATAAATTTATATTAGGACCATGAAATACCCATATACTTGCCAATTTATCACTTCCTTAACTACCTTGAAATTTTAACACAATTTTGTACTATAGCATAGTATTTTCAACTGGAGGAATTCTTATCTGAAATTTTAATATATAAACTTATCGGAATTAGCAACAAGTGGTAAATCACACTAAGAAAGAGCCTTCATAATCAAAAAAGCTCTTCCTTAATTTGAATGTTCTATTGACAGCCCTCGATGTACGGATACTTTAATTAAAGGGGAAGGACATGCGCCATCTCGGTTGCTTTTTGCCCTGTATAAGTCCTTGAGATGGTTGCGTCGCAGTTTGCGCACCCTGATCATAGGGAGGAGTTGCCCCAAATTGTAACTGTGGTGACGCGTTCTCTCCTTGGACTGTCTTTTGAGTTGGAGTTGGAGTCTGAGACTGAGCCTGAGCCTGAGCCTGTGTCTGGGCCTGGATTTGCGGCTGAGCTTGAGTCTGACCATCTGGCGAAATAACTTGTTTGCCCTGTTCCGCGCGGTCTCCATTACCACTCACTAATCGAGGGGAGAGTACAACGTCCAGATTGCTTAACATAATTTGTACATCGGTCGGCCCACATTCCCCTGCGGGTTGGATTTTACGGATCTCGGTCCTAGGGAGAATAAAGTGAATTTCATGAGGGACTCTAGGTTCACCAATCCGTCTTAACCGAACACGAACACCCTCTACTTCCATTTCGACTTCATCTAGATAATCCCCAACAAACCCTTGTCCCTGATCCATACGTATATCTGCAAATTGTTCTTGCCCTTGGAGAGCGCTTTTAAATTCGGGAAGAACAATCTTTTGCCCTATTTGAAGTTTCATGGGATCAACGCTCGGATTGACCAAAAGGAAGTCTTCACAAGTTCCTCCCCAACGCTGAGCAAGGTCATGAAAATTATCTCCAGGTTGAATACAATACTCCTTACCACCCATTACATATCCCCTCCTCTCCTTAGATTATGGAAGAACGGGAATGTCCTGTTACCCAAATTTATCATAACCAGCCATCATTTTCTTGATAACTCTTGAGAGTATTGGTTTAATATCATATTGCCCGGTTAAGGCGCTATGCCACTGCCGAAGATGCTGACACATCTCTGAATCGCTGCGGTGTTTTGAAGTCGAGCTCTTTTAGCTGACGTAGATAAATCTGGAGAAGCACCTCTCCACCTTGGGATGCTAAAACGACTTCCTTAACGTGAATGCTGGCCACCTGCACTTCCTCAAGCGCTTTGAGAGATGTTACTATTCCATTCCATTGTCCATGTAGATTCAAACGAACTAAAGCATAATCCAAACTTGCCGCTTTTCCCATTTCTTGTTTCTCCCCAAACCGTTCTACATTGAAGGTAACCACGTCTATACCCTCTTTTTCGAAGGTACTACGACACCTCTCGATCATATCGGGTAACTGATCAAGGGTGGGAATGACGGACAGCTTAGAGTTCGATTGTGTGAGTTTCTTCTCAGAGCTCATCAGTAACCAATAGTCTTTTTCCTTTTGTAAGGATTGATATTTTATATACGTCGGTTGCCAAAGAACTAAAAACGCTAGGGCCATTAAGACAATTAAACCCGCCGCAATTCCTTTTAAACTGCGCAGTGAAAGAGGTAATAGGGAAATCTTCAAAGAATCTAGGATAGTAGTGTCCCTTATCTCACTCGAGAAGAAAGCCAAATATATCCACTCCTTCCTTGATAAGTCCACCTTATTCCTTGCTAGTTCACTTGATTAGCTTCACTCGCCTTCACAGGTTGCATGCCAATTGTTCCATGTCTAGCACTCATAGAGAATTCGACATTGTTAAGGGTTGTCAATTTGTAACTCGTCAAAGCAGGTTGTTCCCACCCCTTGGTCCGCAACGTATGTATTAGCGTTTGAACACTGCTGGCATCTTCAGCTATTCCGCTTAAAGACATGCTACCTTGCTTATACACCACCTGTTCTATCCTCAGCCCGTTCCCCGACAAAGTTTGCACTTCGGCTAATGCTTCTCCAACTTTCTCGGTACGAACCAGTGCCGCATTCCATGCTGTTCCAAGGGCCTGCTCATATTTGGCCTGCCCCTCAATCTCAGCGCCTTGAGGTGAAAGTAGTTGTACCTCTAGTTGTAAAGACATCGTTATTCGCTGGAGCGAAAACCATAAGATTACTCCGATCACTAAAAGCGACCCGAGGAAAAATGCCAACCCGAGGTACCTCCGCCTAATCTTTTCTGCCCAGGCTGGTTGGCCCCAAAGGTTGAGCACAGGATCATGCGCCAAAATCCGCTGTGCATACCCTACCACCACCTCACTCCTACCCACATGTTCCTTAAGAATCTCCTGCCAGGAATTCGGAACAGACTTTAAGGTGGCTTGGTCACCTGTAGAAACATGATTTGACGCTAGTAACCTCTGTGCCAGCTTCTCTGTAACTGAATCACCACTCCAAACTAAGCGTTTCAAGTTTAGATCTGTCTGTTGTGTTTTATAATATAAAAGAAAGCGTTGGATCTCTTTTTCCCTTTCTTCGATCTGCTCGCTTTCGCACCACTCACAACCGTCAATCGAAGGCAGAGGAGGCAATATTCGCACACTTTCCGGAACCTCTCCACGAAATAAAGCTACTTGGAAACAGCCAGCTTCCCCGTGTAGATAAAGAACATCTTCGTTAGGATCGAACCCGAGTGTTTGCCCTAAGACAGAGAACGAGAAATCAACACCGTTTACTTTAAACCCCGCTTTTTCAAAGATAAATACATACCGTTCGAGTATACTCTGACGAGTTGCGCCCAGTAAAATGCGTAAACTTTTGGGCTTTTCTTCGGAAATAATTAGGAAATCATACAGCAAATCCGATCTAGCAATCGAAATTTCTTCATCGACTAACAGAGCCAAAGCCGAAGTTCTGTCGCGTTTTGGGAGCCACGGTAACGGATAAGCCCGAATAAAACCTTGTTGCAGTGAAATCGCTAAATAGGCCTTTGGCCTGCTCTTAGGGAGTTGTGAGCCATACCTTGACAAAAGATCGATTAATAGACCTTCATTCCTTACATTGCCCTGTTCGATAATACCAGTCGGTATTGGAATGCGGTCAAATTTGACTAATTTTGATCTATTTTCTGGTTTGATAACAGAGGAAAAAGGAGGGACAGAAAACCAAAGCGCTCGGATTTCTCGATCAGTCAATTCAAAGACTACAGTACCTTTTCGCATCGAATTATATCCACGCCCAATACCATTCAAAGATTTGGATTCCCCATAATAAGGTAAGTATCGCCCCCAATGCCAGGTAGGGTCCAAAGGGGATCTGTTGACCAAGGCTTTTTTTACCCGTACGGATAAGGAAAATTCCCACTAATGCGCCGACAAAACTTCCTACAAAAATAGAGCTGAAAATAGCAGGGAACCCCAAAAATGCTCCCATTGCTGCAACCAACTTCACATCCCCCAGCCCCATTCCTTGCGGGTAAACTCGGGCGATAATCCAGAATAATCCTCCCGCGCCCAAGGCACTAAGCACACTTTCCCATCCACTAGGATTCCCTGGGATGAGAAAGGCTCCTATAAGTCCTATTCCCAAGAGCGGGAGGGTAAGCACATCTGGTAAACGAAATGTATCAAGATCAATAAAGGATAATGCCACAAGCGTTGCTACAAAAGTAAGGTTTAAGAGTAATCGTGCAGGGTGCATCCCGGAATCGAAGCTCAAGAAAGTAGTAAGAAAGAAGAGAATCCCTGTCAAAGCTTCAACCGCAGGATAACGCCATGAGATCCGAGCCTCACAGTTACTACACTGTCCTTTCTGGATTAGAAAGCTAACTATAGGAATGAGTTCCCAAGCTCGTAGGGAGTGTCCACAAGTATAGCAATATGAACTAGGTGAAACAATGGATTCCCCACGTGGGACACGACAAATGACCACATTCAAAAAACTCCCGATCAAGATACCAAAAAATCCGCTTATTATACTTATTAGGTACAATGGTCTTTCCCCTTTCAGTACTTTTCCGCACTACAAACGTTAGACTAGATTTTTATGCTTGGAGTTTTCTTGCTAATTTGCGGACGTCCAAAGAAAATCCTTGAGACCTTCATCATACACTCGAACTTCCGCTCCCAAACCATCTCCAAATAAATAAATCATGATTGTATTGGTCTTCGTGTCTGGAATAACAAATTTCGTGGGATCTGTAGCATCAGCCACAATATTAACCACTCCAAATCCTTTGTTTCCCTCAGGGACGATTTGCTGGGTCGTTGATTTGTCCAATTTACTAATATATTTGGGTATGAGACTTGAACTTGTCACAGTACCTTCAGCGGCTGTCAACTCTGTATTTTTAGGATAGGTTCCCTTTTCCATCTGATAGCGATCAAGGGCGGCTTTTACCTCATGTGCAGTTGCGATGTCCGCTTTTCGCCGTGCGTTTGCTGTGCTTGATGTCAATTTAGGAATCACTACTGCACCCAAGACACCTATTATAATTATCACTGCCATGACCTCAATAAGCGTAAACCCGTTCTTTTCCTTGAGATGATTCATCTCAATTCTCCTTTCCTTTCCTTTCCTCATATTCTTTGACCTCTCTGTTTTTAGCCATTCTTGGCCTGAAGCCATAAGTTCTCCACTAGACCCACTTTCAAAATACCTAATTTTGTAAGTGGCTATTCCGCTTTAGCCCAAACTTTCATCCACGTTCGAGACTCCCACTTCTATAAGGGGGTGTTCCTTATTCTGCTTCGGTGGGGGTAGAGTCCCCCACCAAAGTCTCGATGTTCAGCTTTAGCTGAACGAGTTCACTCAAGATGTGAACTAAGATCAAAAATAGGAATCATTACCCCGCTAGCAACTAGGCCGATTAGCCCAGCTAAAGCAAGAATAAGTGTTGGCTCGATCATACGCAGTAATCGCACAAGCTGATCCTCGAGTTCTCGACGAAACAGTTGGGTGACATAGTTTAACATTCGATCCAATTGTCCGGTTTCCTCAGCAATCGCGATCATTTCTGCCCCCTCTTTAGGAAAGATACGACTCGAGCGGAGTAGGGGAGCCATACGTTTTCCCTGCCGAACAGATAGCACAAGCTGGTTTGTCAACTCTAGCATCACAGGACTGCGTAGCGTTCCTGCCGTTAAACGCAACGCTTCTAGTAAAGGGATTCCGACCGCTATTAAACGACCCAACATCCGACTAAATTGAACCAAATCGCGGAGACGATAAACCCTTCCGATGATCGGTACCCGTCCCAGTAAATGCTCTAAGCGCAACTTCCAATCATAAGTTCTTGAAACTCTGACAATTATCATAAGCATTGTGACCAATCCCAGCATACCCCATAAAAAAGCCGGAAGTACTCGACCACTAGCAAAAATGACTTTAGTCACAATCGGTAATTCTGTACTGCCCATACTCAGAAAGAGTTTTTCATACATAGGGAGCACCCAGACAGAGAGAACGTATAGCACGACCACTACCCCTGAAGAAAGAAGTAGGGGATAGGCAAGGGCTGCTTTAATTTTTTTATGTAATTCATGTTCCTCTTCTAATTCTTCAGCCACTTCACTTAGAATTTTCCCTAACGTCCCTGTGTATTCCCCAGCTTTAATCATCGAAAGCACAAATGAGTTGGGACATGGATTTATAAGGGCTAAGGCCTCAGATAAATCACTTCCTGATTCCACTCGATCTTTGACACTTTTCCATAATTCTTGCTCCAAGGATAACTTTTCCTCGTGGAAAGTCATAATCTCCAAGGCTTGAAGCAACGGGATCCCAGCCTCCAGTAGCGTCCCAAGTCGGCGAACGAAGGGACTCCATTGGATACCACCGAACGGCAACAAAGGCATTTTCCAAATCCTTTTAGCTCGAACCCAGACTGGAAAGTATCCTTCTTTCCTTAAGCGAGCTTGAACATCAGTTATTCCAGCCCCTTCCCAAACTCCGCGCTTAAGAATTCCATTCAAATCAACCGCTTTCCAGACAAAACGCTGCGGCTTCATAATGGCTTGGCAGGAAACCACTATCCTTTTAGGGTAGTGGAGGAATGCCGTACACATACCCTAACCTGCCACCCTCCTCTCGGTTAATAGACTTTTTCTTCTTTCAATTAATTTGAAAGATTTGCAACTGATACTACCTTTGTTTACCTTGGTTCCGTCTAAAGTCCTGATATCGAAGAAACCACTATTTCTTCTTCCGAAGCGAGTAGACAATAGATCAACGACATCATTTCTTAATTGAATATCTGCTGAGTAGAGTTCGTTATTTTCTGTCGTTGCAGACAACCCAATCATTTTACTTCCTGCATCAACGCCCAGGGTAATTTGGTTGCTTGTATCCACTTGAACCATGCAACAACTGTATCGTAAATGGTTCTAACTTAACAACTTTTGCCTTGCTCTGTTTTAATAGTCTTCTTGCTTTAGACGACTTGCAAGGCATTAACGGTTTCCCATTTTGATTTAAAACATAGGTTAACATAAAACCTATCTCCTTTCAGAGTTAAAAATCCTTAGACAA
>NZ_BAAHYN010000017.1:0-94968 GCF_054657535.1 Desulfosporosinus burensis | reverse complement strand
TTTCCTCACTTTGTCCAACTATGTCTTTAAACTCGTATTTACTATAAGTACCTACGAGTTTGGCTGCATACGATTGCACTTCTTTAAGGTTTCGCATCGAAATTGTTGCGCCTTTTATCTCTAATCCCTCTTCAGCATGTATAGGCATAACTGTAGCCAAAAGACGCTTTTTCTTGTGTTTAGGATCTTTCTGGTAAGTAATTTCAATTTCAATTTTATTTTTTTTTGCGAGCTCATTTAAAGTTAACGAAAAGTCATAGAATACTTTGGTGATGTGTTGATTTAGAGTTTCTTCAGGCGTAATGCCTAAAAGTTCAAGGGCAGACCGATTCAAGTGGATTATTCTACCCTTTTCGTCAGTCACAATAATTCCTTCATGGATACTATTAACCACGTTATCGTAGCGTTTAAGTATGGTGTTTAGTTGATCTTGAACTCGTCGTTCGTTAATCACACTGCCAATCATTTGACACGCTTTATCTAAAAACTTCATCATACCTTCTTCGTCAGATAACAGGCGACTTTTCTGTTTTTCATCGGTTGCAACTAAACAAAAGCTACCTAAAATGTCGCTTTCAATCTTAATTGGATACGCAACTACAACTAAATATGGGCAAATCCCATATCGAAGACAACGTTTACATACATCCGATCGCCCAGGGTCCCGTGTAATAATTGGATGTCCCGATGCCAAAATTGACCCAGTTAAGCTGTTCTCGTTATAACTCGTTCCAATTTCCGCTTTTGTAATACCTGAACCAGCCAAGATTGTTCTTGCTGGGTCAAATACCATGACATCGATTCCTAGGGCGACAGCAATCGCCTCTACGACTTGTTGAACAAATTCTTTTACAGAGGCTAATTCCAATGCCACTGACATCTCCTCCTTGACTTTTACAAGGTGAATCATTGACAGTCTTTTATCTGCTCAAACCATAGGTTACAGTCCATTCCAAAGCGTCAACTTCGGCTGACATTGTTTTCTTTGCCATAACATAATCAGGCCCTGATACTGAACCAATATCTAGCCTGATTTGTCTTTTGATATAGATATATATTTAGTCAAATTCCATCCTCGTTGTTAGAAAGTACCAACTATCTTGATTCAATTTTTACTTCCCTTTTCTTTAAGCGCATTTAAAACTTTTTCTCGCGTAATCGGCAATTCTTTAAAACGTACACCAATCGCATTGTAAATCGCATTGGCAATTGCCGCTGGCACTGGATTCAAAGCGGGTTCCCCGATCCCCTTAGCCCCGAAAGGTCCATTTGGTTCCACTGGCTCTACCCATATACTCTGAATGCGTGGGACATCTTTAGACCCTGGGATTCGGTAATCTAAAAAGCCCGCATTTAAGATTTCTCCTTCCTTTGTTAACATATCTTCCATTAGAGCCCACCCAAGGCCCATACTGACACCGCCTTCAACTTGTCCTGCCAAAAGTGTAGGATTGATAACCCTGCCCACATCGTGAGCAGCCCAATAGTTAATTACATCTACATGCCCTGTCTCCGCATCTATTTCTACTTCAGCAATATGGGTTCCGAAAACGTAAGCAGGAGAGATATTTCCGTATTTCGTTTTAGGGTCGGGCGGTACAGTAGCTGGTATATAATACCCATTACCAACAATTGAGGCACCCCCGTGTTTAAATACGTATGTCTTAGCAACTTCTGAAAAAGTCAACTGTTTTCCCGGGTGGTTTCTTAGATATATGATGCTTTCCTTAGCAAATAATTCGTTCGCACTGACCTCTAACATCTCAGCAGCAGCTTCAAACAAATATTTTTGCGCAGCTTTTGCCCCTGCTATAACACCCATCCCTCCGACAGTAGTCCCTCTGGTTGCATAAGACCCGAGGCCAAACGGGGCAATTTGAGTATCAATCGTGGCCACCTTAAGATCAGCTAGTCTGGCTCCTAGTGTTTCTGCCGCGATTTGGGCAAAAGCTGTATCCTGACCTTGCCCCATGTCGCATTCTCCATGGAACAAGGTAATTTTGCCGTCTTCGCCAATTCTAACAAGTGAAGCTGAACCATCGAAAGGTGGAAAGAATCCACTATTTCCTGAGACGTGGTTAGTACAAGCTAGACCTATCCCCCGATATTTTCCGGGTTTAACATTTTCGTTAGCCCTATTCTTCATAGCCTCAACGGCTTTGTCAACTGTCTCCACTAACCCACAAGTGCCAATTTCCCAACCATGAATGTTCACAGAATTGCTGGGTATAACATTTAGTTTCCTAATTCCTTCCGGTGTTATTCCCAACTTTTCAGCGGCCATATCCATTATCGACTCCAAGACAAAGATCGATTGAGAGTTACCGAATCCACGGAAACAACCAGTCGGGACAGTATTAGTGTAAACCGCAAAACCGTCAGCCTTTACATTTTTAAAATTATACAAAGCGTCGATCCGGATACAAGCGGTAGACATAATCGCTGGGCCGTAAACAGTCCTAGCGCCATTACCAGCAATAATCCGCATCTGTTTCGCAGTTATCTCTCCATCCTTTTTGAACCCCATTTTGATCCAAAATCGCATTGGCACTCTAGGGTTTCCAGCAATAAAGTCTTCATATCGGGTATTGACAATTTTAACCGGATGCTTAGTTTTTTCTGCAAGGATAGCACAAGCCAAATGAAGGTTTGCTTCGAATTTAGCCCCAAATGCTCCTCCGATAAAGGGTTTAATTACCCTAATATCTTCGGAAGATACTCCAAGGGCTTTAGCATAGGTCAAACGTGCTTTATTTGGAACTTGAATCGGCAACCACATTGTCAACCCTTTTTCTTTTTCCGGTCGAACTACAACCGCCATCGATTCCATGTAGGCTTGATAAACCTGGCTTGTGGAAAAGGTTTCTTCAATAATTAGATCTGCTTCGGCAAAGCCAGTCTCTATGTCTCCTCGTTCGATATGGACTTCGGATGCAATATTCTTCTTCCAATCCTCATTAATCAAGGGAGAACCAGCATTCATGGCCTCTTCAAGATCAAATACGGTGGGTAGTATTTCATAGGTAACATCAATTAAATTCAGCGCCGCTACCGCAGTTTCTTCATCGATGGCTGCTACTGCCGCAACTTCTTCTCCAATAAAGCGCACCTTGTCTTTGGCAAAAATGTACCAATCCTCATTACTAGACATAGGGCCAAATTTTACTTGTGGGGTATCTTGAAAGGTAACGACAGCCTTGACCCCTTCAAGGGCTTGGGCTTTGGTGGTATCGATCTTCAGAATCCGAGCATGCGCATGAGGACTGCGTAAGATTTTACCATACAACATACCGGGTAGCTTAAGATCAGTAACAAACATTGCCCTACCTGTAGCCTTCTCCCAAGCATCAACTGGGGTAACTGACTTCCCTATATAACTAAATTCGTTGTTTTCGGACAACTTGTTGACCTCCTTACTCTTTTTCAGCTACATCAAGGACCGCATCAACAATTTTCTGATAACCTGTACATCGGCAAAGGTTACCTGAGATAGCATCCCTAATCTCTTCTTCAGAGGGATGTGCGTTAACCTGCAGTAACGCTCTGCCAGTAATAATCATACCTGGAGTGCAATAGCCGCATTGTATAGCCCCTTTTTTCATAAAACTCTCTTGTAGGGGATCTAAAACTCCTTCTTGACTTTCTAACCCCTCAATTGTTAAGATCGTTTTTCCATCTGCCTGAGGAGCTAATACTAAACAAGAACTAACAGGTTGCCCGTCCATAATTACAGTACAAGCGCCACATTCACCCTCCCCACACCCCTTTTTAGTTCCAGTAATACCGAGATCTTGCCTAAGTACATCGACCAATTTACTTAGGGGTGAAACTAACAATTCATATTTATCTCCATTCACTGTTAAAGTAATTTGCATTTTCATGACTTTGCACCTGCTTTCCAAAGGGATGTTAAGGCCCTTTTAACCAATACTTGAACCAATTCCCTCCGGTAGCTGGCAGTAGCACGTATATCATCAATCGGTTGACATTCGTCCGCAGCAATTTTCGCTACTTTTTCAATAATCTCGGTGCTCATGATTTGCCCGGTTAATGACTCTTCACTTTTTATTGCCCTCATCGGCACAGGTGCTACTGCTCCTAATCCTAAGCGAACTTCCTGGCACTTATCTCCATCCAATTTAAGAACACAGGCTACACTAACTAATGCTATATCCATTGACCGCCTTAAACTTTCTTTCAGGTAAATACTTTGGTAGCCTTGGGGCAATTTAGGCAATTGTATCTCTTTGAGGATTTCCCCGGGTATCAAGGCAGTTATTCCTGGCCCACTAAAGAAGCACTTTGCCGGAATTTCCCGATCACCATTCTTACTTTGGGCAATCATAGTGCCCCCTAAAATCAGGATTGGCGTTGCTGTCTCTGCTGAAGGAGCAGCTGTAACTAAATTACCGCCAATAGTTGCTAAAGTCCGGATCTGCCATGATCCTAAAACGTGAGCCGCTTGGGCTAGCAAAGGAAAATCCTTTTTAATTACCGGTGAAACCTCAATGTCATGAATTGTTGTTAAAGCTCCAATTCGTACCTGGTCATCATTCTCTATAAAACTAAGTTCTCGAATACTTTTAAGATCAATTAACTGTGATATCTTGATTTTATTGCGTTCAAGTTTGACCACTAAATCAGTGCCACCTGCCCATAGTGAAGCCTCATTATATTCGGCTAAATACTCCAACGCCTTTTCTAGATTTTGTGGTTTTAAGTAGATTACATCTTGCAAAATTGCTCACCTACCTATTTTCAGAATATTTAGCAGAGAGTCCCCGGCTAACCTCCGGAGACTCCCGCTTAGAAGGTTAAGAGCTACTTTTCGAAGGTCGATGCCGGATAGAATTTGAACTGCTCCCAATTGCCATCTTTAGCAATTAAAGCATTAAAGCTACCTGATGTGGTACCGTGATCATCAAAGTTAACATCTCCCGAGGGACCTTGGTAATCAATATCATTACCTTTTGCAAACTCAGCGAGTGCTTCTTTATAAGTAAAAACCTTAACTCCAGGAGGACTTGCTACTTTCTTGTAATTCTGATTAATGGTAGTACCATCAGACGTACCACCTGCCTGCATTGCCAAAGCCATAATCATCAACGCATCATAAGAGTTCGCCTCAAAACTACCTCCTGGTTTTTGACCAAAAGCAGTCTCATACTTTGCTGAAAAGCTCTTATATTCTTCACTAGTACTATCACCAGCTGGTATTTCTGTTATGATCCCTTCCATTAAATCTGAGCCTACTAATTTAAAAATCTCTGGTACTGCTATGTCACTCGAAACCATCCACTGCCATTTGTAATTACGTTGTTTGGCTTGTTTTAGGATAGTAGGAGCTGTTTCCTGACCACTACCTAACCAAACGGCATCTGGGTTTGTGTCAGCTATTTTCTTGAGTTCCGCTAAGTAACTGGTTTGCCGGCTTTGGAAGGGCAATGAGATACTAACTTTGCCACCTAACATCTCGAATTGTTCTATTACGGCATTGCAGATCGAAGTTCTACTTTCCGCTGTTTCATACATAATGGCAATGTTACGATACCCTTTGTCCCATAGGGTGTGGGCTGCTACTCTACCATCCAAGGAATCTGAGGGTACGGTACGAAACTGATAATCTCCGCCGGTTTCATCTAACTTCGTTGTACCGGCATATGGAGAAGCTATAAAAACCTTATTCTGTTTGGCAAAATCCCATATTCCTAGCAAAACATCGGATACCATTCCATGAATTGCTATTACGCCATTTGCCGAAATTTGCTTTCTAGCTCCTCTTATCCCGCTCTCAACCGCACTTTGGTCGTCTTCAGTATAAAGCTTGATCTGACGACCATTTACACCACCAGCAGCATTAATTTCATCAGCTGCTAGCTTTGCAGCATTGTAAACAGGTTTTCCAAAAGCGCCCATTTCTCCCGTGTAAGATGTCAGTATTCCGATTGGAATTTCTTCGCTCGATGCACTAGTATTTTGATCGGATTTTCCCGGATCAGTAGGCCCACTGGTCTCTTTAGCGCACCCCGTTAGCGCAAGGAGACTTACAATTAAAACTAAAACTAAACTTTTCATACCAATATCTTTTGGACTTTTAAAATTAGGTAATATAAACATTTCTTCATCCCCTCTTTATTTCGAATTACCCAATATTGTGACCTAAAAATAGTCTTTCGAATTCTTCTTCGTTCTCTAGGAATCCCTTACCAGTACCTTCTTTTCGAACTAAACCAGATTCTAAAAGATAAACACGATCCACATGGGCCAGAACTTGCTTTGGACTTTCTTCTACTACCCAGATGACTGCCGTACCATCATCACGAATTTTGCTAATCGAATTAATCATAGATTCTGTAGCCTGAGGCGCTAACCCAGATGTCGGCTCATCTAGGATTAACAGACGTGGGTTAAGGATTAAGGCACTACTAATTGCCAATAACTGTCTTTCTCCACCACTTAATGTTCCTGCTCTTTGTTTATAGCGCTCCTTCAACTTCGGAAAACGACCGTAAATTGCTTCGATGGCTTCCATGGGATTCTTAATATTGAAGGCGCCCAATTCTAGATTTTCTGCTACTGTCAGATCAGCAAAAACGTTCTCTTCCTGAGGCACGTAGCCTAACCCGATGTTCGCTAACTTATGATTCTTGAGTGTTGATATATCTTGCTTGTCAAAAATAATCTGACCTTTGATTAACGTTAAAATCCCTGCAATTGTTTTCATTAAAGTTGACTTACCTGCACCATTTGGGCCTAAGACAGCAATCATTTCGGATTCCTCTACCCTTATTGAGACACCATGAAGGATTGGCATCTTGCCATAACCAGATTCGACAGACTCACATTTTAATAAGCTCATGCTGTCCCCCCCAAATACACTTCAATAACCTTAGGGTTCTTGAAAATATCCTGTGGTGTGCCCTCTGCAATGATTTGGCCAAGGTTAAGAACATAAATATAATCACATAAACTAGATATAAAACCTAGATTATGATCCACTATTAACAAGGTTAACCCTTGCGTTCGAAGTCTCAATAAGATCTGCACTAACTGATTCTGTAAAGCAGGATTAATTCCAGCAGCAGGTTCGTCTAGCAGTAAGACCTCTGGATCTAACATAAGCTGTCTAGCAATTTCGGCAATCCGAGACTCCCCAGCACTTAAATTCGCAATTAAATCATTTCTGCGTTCTATTAAACCAAATTCCTCTAACAGCTGTAGGGCCTTTTTACTATGTTCTGCCTCCTGCTCTCTAACTTTCTTGCCATTAATCAGGCCTTGCCAAGGCTGTTCTCCTTTCTGTCCTTTAGGAATTACCAACATGTTTTCCATCACCGTCATTTGAGCAAAGCCCTGGGATGTCTGAAAAGTTCGAGCCAGACCCTTGGTAGCAATCTGGTTAGCTTGTAAATGGCTAATCTTTTCTCCCTTAAAGTAAATCTCTCCTTGGGTAGCCGGATAATACCTAGCAATGCAATTAAACAATGTACTCTTACCAGCACCGTTTGGCCCGATTAAGCCTGTTATAGATTTCTCCTTAACTTGTAAACTGGCATCGTTTACTGCCTTGAGTCCGCCAAAAACCTTACTCACCTTTTTAATGTCAAGTAACACTTACTCACCTCCTTAATGCGTTGCATTTTTCTCTGGAAGAATTCCTTTGGGCTTAAATCGAATAATTAATACTAAGATTAACCCCATTGCTATAAATCTACTAGCTGCCATAATATGGGCTATCTCAGCTGAAGCCTGTAAAAACCTAGTTGCCTCTTGAATCCCAACAATCACTGCCGCTCCTAAAATCATCCCTTTGTAATTGCCCGTACCTCCGATTGTTAAGGCAATCCAGACGACCCAGGTAACTTCAGCGACGAAAAGGGATGGGACAATCAAACTTGTATACCACACGTAAAAAGATCCAGCAAATCCGATTACGGCTGCCCCGATAACAAACGACCACATTTTAAATTTAACAACGTTTTTCCCAGCAGCTAGTGCAGCATTTTCGTTTTCTCTGATAGCCTTTAGCGTCCGACCAAATGGCGAATGATCAAGGCGCGTATGCAAGACCCAAAACACTCCAACTGCACCAATTATAAGTAAGGCATAAAAATACTGATAAGAGTCTGCCGAACTGAAAAAAGCACGAAATGGTTGTTTTATACCTATAAAACCTGATACACCATTCGTTAACCAGGCTTCATTAGTAAAGAGGTACCTTACAACTTCGGCGAAGGCATAAGTCGCTATCGCTAAATACTCTCCTTTTAAACGAATAGTAGGTAAACCAACTAAAAAAGCAAATAAAGCTGAAACTAATCCAGAACCGATAAAACCCACGATTATTGGCAAGTCAAATCCAAACATGTAAGAATCTGCTGTATTCGGTGGAGGGGCCGTTAATATAACATAGGTATAGGCACCGATCGCAAAAAAGGCAACTACTCCTAGATCAATTAGACCCGTGGTGCCAAACCTCATGTTTAGTCCAAAGGCGAGTATGGTATAAATACCCATCAACACAACAATACCCGCAATGAATACTCCGATATTAATTGCTCTCACCTCCTAAAATTCCTTGTGGTTTGAAAATCAGTACCAAAATAACCATCGCAAAGGCTACCGCTGGTCGATAAGAAGCAGGGATAATTATTACACTCAAATCCATTCCTAAACCGATAATCATAGCTCCTATCATAACCCCGTATAGACTTCCAATTCCCCCCAATACTACTGCCGATAAGATTAACAAAATAACTGCCCATCCCATATCTGTGTAAACCGTCCCGATCAGTCCGTAGAAAACGCCGGCCATTCCTCCTAATGCCGAGGATAATAACCATGTAATTGAAGCAATTCTTTCCGTATTAATGCCCCTAGCATTTGCCAACGTTAAATTACTTGCCATTGCTCTAATCGCTTTACCTGTTAAGGTCTTGGTTAAAATAAGATGTAAACCATAAACGCTAGCTAAAGCTAACATGATCACTGTAATTTCCGTTCCAGAAATTATTGGGACTCCATTTATTTCAAAGACTTTTGATGAAGTCACATTATAGGATTTTGCTTGCGCCCCATAAATAGCTTCGAGTACACCATGAATAATATAAGCAACTCCAACTGACGTAAATAAGAGATAAAGACTACCATGGCCTCGAATTGGTTTATAGAAAACTATAAAACATAGCCATCCTACAAAAGCTGTTATTGATGTAGCAAGTAGGAATGAGAGAAATATGTTGAAATCATACGTTACGTTGAAGGTGTACCCCAAGTAAGCCCCTAAAGTCAAAATTTGCCCATGAGCAATATTTAAAAAATTCTCAATTCTTCTTACTAGTGAAAAACCAACTGAACCTAGAAGTAAGATTGTTCCGGTTACCAATCCAGAAATTAAATATGGAAGATAATCCACTTTTGGCCTCCTCTCTTTCACTATGTATAGATGTTTTTCGTGTTTTAATTTTGGTTAGCCTACCTCAAATTGAGGATTCATCTTTATCCCTCCCCTTAACAGATCGATAAGTAATAGAATGTTATGTTTATTTGAATATTTGCAATTTTCATGCCAACCATTCAAGCCCTATGAATACCTCAATGAGTAATACTTAACTATAATTTTCGCATGTTTAAATTGTTATTTTTGATAATAGTTTCTTACCATTGAGAAACTTTAGCAGTAACCGATCAATTAGTATTGGATTAGAGTTTCTGGAAACAAAGGTCAACACATTAAAGCTGCCTTGTTTGAGGGAGTTAAACTTTGGAGCTAGCCGAGGAAAGGGTTATTTTCGTTCAGACACCATAAATTTGGAATGACATTCCTTGAATCTTCAAAAAAGAAGAGGTAGCTCGTTTTCTCGCGTACTTTGCCGCATAGGAAATTAAATCAAGAAGGGTGTCCTCTGGCGTCCCTAACTTTATACTTCTTTGATCCAGAAAGAAGACGAAACAAAACTTAAGATTTTGTCGAGGCGGTGCTGGGCTTATTCCAAAAAAGAATATTCACCTACTAAGCGGGTGAATATTCTTTAATAACGAAGTTCTCGAACAAAATGAGGTAGTAACAAACTGGAGATGTTTTGTTACTACCTCATTTCTAACCTTCAGAAGTATAGTCCTCGCGACACTTTTGACAAACAGAGGTGTTCGTGTAACGTTTCATGGCAGAAGATGGGTTCTGAAAGTGGGAAGTGGTACTTTAGTAAGTTAAAAAGTTGTTGTTCGTGGTGTATCCCAGTTCTTTCCTTTCTAAAATTTATAAATTTAAAAAGCCCTAGGTTACGATAAACCCAGAACTTTTTAAAAAGTGTTATTCTTATTTTTTACTTTAATTTTTTAAAATTACATGGCATTCTTATAGATTTGAATCACTTTTTCAAGAGTTGCCGTGCGAGGATTAGTGAATTGACAACAAGCTCTAATTTTGCATTTTCGGCCATTAGTGCAAAGTCTTCTTCTTTTACATTCAGTGCAGCTAATCCTGTAGGAATTCCGACATCTTGAGACAGCGTACTAATCGCACTAAAACATTTTTCTGCTGCATCTCTGTCAGAAAGTCCATCGACATTTTCTCCCATTGCTACAGCAATATCGACATAACGTTCGAGATTGCCGATCATATTAAAGCGTGAAACGTGGGGAAGAAGGATTGCGTTGCATACACCATGAGGTAAATTATAGAATCCACCTAATTGATGGGCCATCAAATGAACAAAGCCTAAACTAGCATTATTAAAAGCCATACCCGCTAAGAATTGAGCATAAGCCATTTGTTCGCGTGCTTCGAAATCCTCTCCATTCGCTACAGCCCGACAGCCCGACGTAGATATGAATAATACTAGTACATTGAATAGAGACTTTCATTTCAAAAAATGGAGTGAACCGTTCAGCTTAAGCTGAACATCTAAACTTCGGTATAAGTCTCCAGTCAGTGGTGACTTATACCGAAGGCGCAGATTCACTGACAAACACTTTCGCGCAGTAGGATGAACTCTACCTCCTTCGCCACGAGGTGTTCGTATTGGAAGGCGGCTTCGGCGATAGTCTCCACTGGAGCCTATCGTACTGAAGACTATTTGGAAGTCTCGATGTTCAACTTTAGTTGAACGAGTTCACAGCTTTCCACATTAGTACTAGTTTGTACAAATGAGCATATGCAATATTTATAAAATGGAGGTAATTATGAAAAAGAATTTTAAATCTCGCATTAGCTATGGTATCTCACTACTTTTGGCGGCTTCCATGCTGCTCGTCGTAGGATGTGGAACAGCCGCAACCCCAACAACCCCAACAACCCCAGCCACTCCAGCGCCACAAACGACTGAATCTCCAAAACCTACAAATCCTGACCTGATTTTAGCGACCACCACTACCGGGATGGGCTTACCTCCTGTGGTCGTTGGATTATGGGTTTCAATTTTTCTGTGGAGATCTGGTCCTTTTGGATTTTTAAATATCATGTATACCCCAACAGCCATTATCATCGCTCAGCCGATCATTGCCTCTCCCATTATTGCCGCCTTAACCTATGCCGCCCCTACACAATGGACAAGTCGCAGCGGAAGGTTCCCCCAACGAACTACTCAGGAATCCCCAACAAGGAGATGTCGCACGTTTTCTCGCGCACTTATAGTGCAGTAAACGGTCGCTGTAGGATCCATGCGGAGAATGACAGCTTGCACAGGTGAACTCGCTGGTCCAGTTCACTAGGTCATTATCCTCGATATCTTTTCCCGTAGAGTTTCCACCAGGAGCAGACATGGTTTTCACGACCCCGTTTGCCATGTGAACTGAAGCATGGCCTTCCATAGTACCACCAAAGGTACCTGCAGAAGAAGAAGCAAATACGTTGTAAAACCCTAATGTGCCATCATGGCAAGCTGTACTGGTATAATAAACTCCATTTTTAAACAACAATTTTTTTGATGCACCTGTGTGTGTTTGATGACAGCTTGCACAAGAGTTGGTGTTATTTTGATACTCTCCGTGGGTTCTTTGCTTCCCACTTGGCTTGTCAGTCGCTTTGATTACATCATTAGCTGATGTACCGTCATTAGTATTTACCTTCTTCCCGGTTTCGTTAACGTTAGCGATGTCATTGTCTGTATCCGTAGCAGGGTTAAAAGGACTAGTGACTACATCCGAGCCTACTGGTTGTAATTGGCTGTCATCCGTAATGGTTGTTGCTAGAGCAAGACTCGTAATACCTAATCCAAAAACCATGATTAAACTAATTATAATCCCAGCTAGCCATTTTCTCATATTCCCATCTTACCTTTCTTTTTGATATACTTTCTAAGAAGTTAGTCAGTATATCACCCCTACCTTAATTAGGACTATTCCTCAACAAACTAACAATATTATGAATAATTCGACCAATTAACTCATTTTTCCTTCTAATATTATAATATTTGCTAATAAAATAGCTTGGAGTTTTGTGCTCTAAAGGGGGCATGGGAATACAGAAGAAAAAGCCCTAGGATTTTGTAAAAACCTGGGGCTTTTATACGTTATCATTACTTATTTTTGTTACCTTTAGGTTACATGGCGTTTTTATAGATTTGAATTACTTGTTCAAGTGTTGCTGTACGAGGATTGGTGAATTGACAAGCATCTAATTTCGCATTTCCAGCCATCAGAGCTAAGTCTTCTTCTTTTACATTTAAGGCATTTAGCCCAGATGGAATTCCGACATCAGCAGATAGAGTGGCGATTGCAGTTAAGCATTTTTCCGCTGCATCTCTGGTAGAAAGTCCATCAATGTTTTCGCCCATTGCTACAGCAATCTCCGCGAAACGTTCAAGATTGCCAATCATGTTGAAGCGTGAAACGTGAGGGAGAAGGATTGCATTACATACACCATGCGGTAAATTATAAAATCCACCTAATTGATGAGCCATTGCATGAACATAACCTAAACTGGCGTTATTAAAAGCCATACCCGCTAGTAATTGGGCATAAGCCATTTGTTCACGTGCTTCGAAGTCATCGCCATTCGCCACGGCGCGACGTAAATATTTAGGAATCAATTTAAAAGCCATTAAAGCGGCTGAATCCGTTACTGGCGTGGCAATCGTGGAAACATAGGCCTCAACGGCATGGGTGAGTGCATCCATTCCGGTGGCAGCGGTTAAACTTGGCGGTTGTTTCATCATTAACAAGGGATCATTAATTGAGACATTAGGAGTTACGTGCCAATCAACGATCGCCATTTTTATATGCCGTGCTTCATCCGTGATAATACAGAATCTTGTCATTTCAGCAGCCGTACCAGCGGTAGTGTTAATTGCGATCATCGGAGCCATCGGCAAAGGGGATTTATCCACGCCTTCATAGTCGTTAATTCTTCCGCCATTACCTGCAACAAGCCCAATTCCTTTGGCACAGTCATGTGAAGATCCTCCGCCTACGGATACAATCAGGTCACAGCCTTCTTTAGTATAGATGTCAAATCCATCATGCACGTTTTTATCGGTCGGATTAGGTTCAGCACCGCCATAAATTACAACTTTGACGCCTTCTTTTTCAATAATATCAGCAATTTCCTGAGCCATACCAATCTTTTCGAGATAGGCATCGGTCACCAGTAAAACTTTCTTTCCGCCCAGTAATTTTGCTTGTTTTCCTGTTTCCTGAGCTGCTCCAGCTCCCATGAGGTTTACGGTTGGCATGAAGTACCCATAGACTTGATGAATAACTGACATAGTTAAATACCTCCCATTTCCTTTTTTATTGGTCACGCTGTCTTATATTATTTGCAATATCCATGCCAAGCATTCTGAATATTTGTTATAATAGTTTACAATGTTGATTATTTCTATGATTTTGATACCTTAATAAATGAATATTGATTTTTATATGAAATTTCTAATTCCTTTCTGCTCTAGTTTGATTCACTTTGCTCGGAGCAGCGTTTGTTTTTGGAACACTTCTCTTGGGATAAGTTCAACTAAACTCCATCTGAAGTAAGCATTCCTTAATATTTATGTATAAGTTACCGATGCGAGTGCTCTATCCCAGAAAAGAAGGATTATACGCCTTCAAATTGTGAATATTACTTGAACATTTATAGGATTAATCCTCGAACAAAAAGGGCTGTACAAACTAGAAAACAAGTTTTGTTACAGCCCCATTAAATTCGTCAGTAATTTGCTCAAGTCGGAAGTCGTTCAGAATCTCCTACCTTCTTATCATCTTGATCCTGCTTGCTCCCTTTGAACTTTAATCAACTCACTGAGAATGCTTACTGCTATTTCTTCAGGAGTTTCTGCCCCGATTTTTAGACCGATTGGAGAATACAGCTTTTGCAAGGACTCACTCGGAATTCCTTCTTCCTCCAATTCGGCAATCAATGCTTTAACCCTTTTGCGACTACCAATCATGCCAATATATGAAGCTGGACGATTAATCACTTTGCGCAAACACACTTTGTCATAACGATGCCCTCTAGTAATAATCACGACAAATGTTTGCGGATTGATATTGATCAAATCTAAGGCCCGCTCAAAATCCTCGCAGATAATCGTATCAGCCGTGCTAAATCGGGTAAAATTAGCAAAGGATGAGCGATCATCCACTACAGTAACCTCATAACCTAGGATTTTGGCCATGGTGGCAAGTGGGAGGGCAATATGTCCTGCACCCAAAATCAGCAATTGTACGACACTCTCTGGCGGCTCAATCAGCAACTTGTAAGCGGGCCTAATTAATGAGCTTTCACAGGGTTGGAACTCGGAATCCAAACTAATTGATAATGGTTGACTTCTATTATGGCATTTTTCAGCCTTCTTAAGAGCTACTCGATTCAGTTCATTTAAGCCTAAATCTCCTAAGCTGTCCCTGGCATTCTGGATGACAAGCTTTTTCCCAATCAGTCGTTTCTCACTCGCTTCTAAAACCGTTACAAGTAGGGGATTGTTGGAACTCTCTTTAAGAGCTGAAAGATAATCTTTATAAAGATCAATTTGTTCCAGGGGGCTTTGAGACCCTATATACTCAATAAACAACTCCATGATACCACCGCAAACCATCCCATCCTCCTGAGCTATGTCTGCGGTCATATTTAAAGAGTATTGCTTAGAAGCTTGTGAACCCATTACATTCAGGGCCTCACGTCTCCCCTCGGCCTCACCACATCCACCACCGATGGTCCCGACTATTGTCCCATCAGCAAAAACTAACATTTTAGCGCCTGGTTTACGGGGTGTTGACCCTCTAACACTGGTTACTGTAATCAATGCGGCCTCTAAGTTTTGTTCTAATACTCTCTTAATCCCATTATAGACTAGTTTATCCATTGTCTCGCCCCCTAAGAACTGCCTTGATAAATTATGAATCCGCTCATGTATGTGCTTCTATTATAGCATAATCCACCTCATACAAGTGCAGCTGAAATCACTTGCTTGAACTTCTTCTTAGAATCAACTATTTCCCTAAGGTAAAAATTCCTAGCTTGACCTCCTGTTGAGAATGCGATACCATCAAGATAACTGTTTGTTCCTTTAGTTTGTTCCTTTTTTTCTTAGTCTTATCTCCTAATTAAAGAAAACGGAATTATAATTATTAAGGATTACTTGACGTTTGGAGGATATCTCATGGAAAAAATAAGAGTTGAAGATTCAGTTGGTGCTATTCTAATTCACGACATGACTCAGATCATCCCTGGGATCGTTAAAGGTCCGCGCTTTCGCAAGGGGCATGTTATCCAAGCAGAGGATATACCCATTCTTCTTAGTATGGGTAAGGAGCACATTTTTGTCTGGGATCAAACACCCGGTCAGATCCATGAAAATGAGGCTGCGGAGCGTCTCGCCCAAGCCGTAACTGGATCTGGCCTGCTCTTGGACGAGCCCAAAGAAGGAAAAATCACTATAACAGCTGCGCACGACGGAATACTGTATTCTTCTGTAGACGGCATCTTAGCCTTAAATACATTAGAACATATCATTCTCGCCACGCTGCATAATCACTATCCCGTCAAAAAAGGAGATAAAGTCGCTGGAACCCGAGTCGTACCTCTAATGATTGATGAATCAGTGATTATCGAAGCGGAACGGATTGCTCAAACAGTATCCGATCCAATTTTGGAGGTGAGACCTCTAAAGCGCATGAAGGTGGGCATCGTAACCACCGGAAGTGAAGTCTTTCATGGACGGATACAAGATAAATTCAGCCCAGTACTGCGCACAAAAGTTGAAAGCTGGGGATCTGAGGTTCTAGCGCAAACCTTGGCCAACGATGATGTATCCTTGATCCAAAGTTCTATAAGAGATCAAATAAATCAAGGGGCTGAAATGATCTTAGTAAGTGGTGGCATGTCCGTCGATCCTGATGACGTCACTCCTACGGCCATCAAAGAAATGGGAGCAGAACTCATCACCTATGGTGCCCCTGTCTTACCGGGAGCAATGTTTTTGCTTGCCTATATCGGGGATGTACCCATCATGGGATTACCTGGTTGCGTCATGTATGCCAAAACAACCGCCTTCGATTTAGTCGCTCCCCGCATACTGACAGGAGAACGTCTGACCCGCCATGATATCGTCAAACTTGGCAGCGGAGGTCTTTGTCTCGACTGTCCAGTCTGCATCTACCCCCGCTGTTCGTTTGGCAAGTAAGAAGTTAAAAGAATGCAAGTCGGGTGCAAGTCGGGGACGGTTCTCGACTTGCATTTGCACTCTCGACCTACTCGACCTGCACTCAAAACGTGTGAGGGTGTCACAGGTCGGTCCTTTTAACACAAAATTTCAAAGAGCCACTGACTTGTCTATAAATGCGCATTAATCATATACTTTCACACCAAGCAAAAATGACAGAGGACTTATTATTAAGTCCTCTGTCATTTTGTTTAGCTTTCTTGCTAAGATTTCTATTTTCTCAACTATAAAACAAGGTAAACGTTGTTTGCAAAAGCCACTTGAGCTGACCACTCCACCATCTGCATTCTGTCTGATATTCGGTAGGTGCGACTTAATCTGGCACCGATTAAAGTAAAGCAGGTGCTAAGCTTCACCGTCCCTAACTTGCATTTTTCGTTTAATCGTAAAAAACTCCCGTATCTCGTACGTCATACCCGCCAAGCGCCAGAACATCCTCCTGAAACCCTTTGCTTTGAATAACCTCGATCATATCCTTCATTCGAGGTTCCTCTAGGAATTCTCGTGGAATCGCCAGATCATAGCGTTCTTCTCCGACCAGCACGTAGTCCAACCCTAGGGCTTCAGCGGCACTTTGAATACCCAAGCCGACATCGGCTGCTCCCGAGGCAACCGCAACAGCCACAGCTAAGTGTGTGAATTCCTCTCGCTCATAACCTAAAATTTGTTCTTTACTTAGCCCTTGTTTCTGAATCAGATAATCAAAAAGCACTCGCGTTCCTGAACCACCCTGACGATTGATGAAGCGTACACCAGGCTTAGCTAAATCTTCAAGCGTCTTGAGGTTGAGTGGATTTCCTTTCGGCACAATCAGAACTTGAGTCCGATACACTAAATTCATTAATGCAATATCTCTTCCTGGCAAGAAACGCTGCAGATAGGAACGATTGTACTCACCCGTTTCGGGGTCAAGCAAATGAATCCCTGCAAAATGGGCTTCCCCTTTGCGTAGAGAAAGAATTCCGGCCAGACTCCCAACGTGAGCTGAGGCAATCGCCCCGCGCCCGTCCCTAGACTTCATATGACTGCTCAAAACATCAAGGGTCAAATCATGGGATCCAATGCATACTAGAGTTTCTTCTAGCTCTGAAACAGGTCGCAATAGATCGACGGGTACAGTTTCTCCCTCATGAAACCCTTCCTGTAAGCGGGGAACCCGGATCATCCCGTCCGCTCTGACTAAACTCATGGTCACCCCTGCACCCCGACTCAGCGGGGCAGCAACCCAACGTTCTCCAACCTTCCCTACCTTAACACGCACAAACTCTTCACTGCCTAATGAGGAAAAAACTTTCTTGCTGATCACGGCATCCAGTCTTGAGGGCAGGCCTTTTGATAAACCCTGCAAGTGATAAACCCAAGGCTCTAAGAACAAATGCGCAGTCAAGAAAGTGGACACCGGATAACCCGGTATCCCAAAGGTCGGCTTTGCTTGAACTTCTCCTAAGACCACCGGTTTACCTGGCTTGATCGCTACGCCATGTAAATACAGTGTCCCGTGCTTTTGAACCATGTGGGAGGTATAATCATCCCGTCCTTGGGAGGATCCAGCGATGATGACCAAAATATCTTGAGACGCTGCCATTTCAAGAATAGCATTTTCCAACTTTTCAGGTTGATCCGGTGTTATCGGCCAAATCGTAGCCGATCCACCCCATTCTTCGACTAACGAAGCCAGGACGGTGGAGTTACTATCGACTATCTCTCCCACTTGAAGAACCGCCTCAGGCGGGCAGATTTCATCTCCCGTTGGTAAAATCCCCACTCTCGGCTTACAGCGAACTTCGACTTGCAAGACCCCGGCAGCGAGCAAAGCTCCTTGATCTTGGGGGCGAATGCGATGATGAATGGGAAGAAGCACTTCCCCTTCCACAATGTCCTCTCCCACTGGCCGCACATGATTCCAGGGAACAACAGGAGCTTGAATTAAGATCCCTCGCTCACCCAATTCCAAAACGTCTTCCAACATGACTACTGCATCCATTCCCTCAGGAACAGGATCTCCTGTATCGACTTGAATGGCTTGGTTTCCGAGTTCTAGCCACCGCGGCTCCCGCTCCGAGATTCCGTGGGTATCTTTGGCTCGAATGGCATAGCCATCCATGGCCGATGCTGCAAAATGGGGCGAACTTCGTCTGGCCCGAACAATCGAACCGGTGATTCTATGGAGTGCTGAACGTACATCTACAAACTCATTCTTCGGAACACAGCGCTCAGCTAGCTTTTCCATCATCAAAGCCAGTCCCTCTTGCCAAGCCTTGTTTTCAAGATATATTTGCCGTTCCACAGTATACTTGACCTCCTCATTCCATTCTCTAATTCTATAATTAACGCAAAAGCCGGAAAGCTACTTCTTTACCTGCTTCAATACCTTCAGTATTTATGCTAATATGCACTAACCCATCAGCCAAGACCATCGTTCGAATGAGACCGGACTTTCCTCGAATCGGTTCTACCTTCCATTCGTCTCCGTCAGGTATGAGCTGAACACGAACAAACTCTTCTCGACCACTTCCAGAATATAAATTTTGAGTTAATGTTCCCTTCGGCAAGGGAACAGATTTGGGATATAAGACAGACCCATCTAACCATGGACGGATTAAGGCCTCAAAAACAATCATCGCTGAAGCGGGATGTCCGGGTAGGCCAAAGATCAGTTTGCCACCCACGACCCCTCCAATTGTAGGCTTGCCTGGTCGAAGAGCTAAACCATGAAATAGTAGTCCCGGCTTTCCTAGTTCACCAATCAGCTGAGCGGACAGATCTCGTGCTCCTACAGAGCTTCCGCCCGAAAGCAACACAATATCATTTTCCTCTAACATTTGAGTTAAAACAGAACGAAGTGCTTCGAGATCATCTTGCACAATACCATAATAACGAGCTTCGGCACCTCCCGCCAGTGCCTGTCCAAGCAAGGTATAGCCATTAATATCCCTTGACTGTCCAGGTTTCGGTGCTTGTTCCGGAGAAATAATTTCATCTCCTGTTGATAAAATCCCTACCCGAAAACGGGGCAATACTGGTACTTGAAGTATTCCTTGAGAAGCGAGGAGTCCCATTTCCTGCGCCCTAATTCGGGTAAATTTTTGCAGGATGACCTCCCCTTCGATCAAATCTTCGCCAATCTCGATCAGATTTTCTCCTGGAGCAACGGCCTTAGTAACCCCATAGAGTTGTTCGCCAAAATGTTCGAGATGTTCAATCATCACGACAGCATCCGCACCCTCAGGCAGCATCCCACCTGTAGGCATTAGTATTCCGGTACCCTGCCCTAGGGATTCCTGCGGAGCTTCACCCATCCGCACTTCCCCATGACATTGAAGCAACGCTGGCATACTTTCACTCGCTCCAAACGTATCTGCCGCTCGAACAGCCATCCCATCCATAGTGGATTTGCGAAAATGAGGTAATGCGCAGATCGCAGGAATTGCTTGGGTGAGAATTCGTCCCAGCGAATCCGCCAAAGGCACGGTCTCTGTCTGCTGATAATACTCGAGTACATATGGCTTCATTATTTCAATTGCTTCAGCTAAGGTTTTAACTTTAAATAATTCGCTACTGCTACCCATGGTTCATTACACCTTTCGTGATCAATTGTTGTTCTGGAATTCAAATCGTTCAAATTCCATGGTCAGTAAATCAACCTGTAACCAAGCATGTCGTAAGGAGGGTTGGCGCCCAACCAATAACTTTACCCCTTCTGCCACACTGAGACTCGCCAAGACAGCTGGCGTAAACGCAGGATTACCCCACGCACTCTCCACCCCCTGCGCAGCGCGTCCATATAGCCTCGAAACGCTATAATCTCCGGGTAAGCTGATCCCCAGTTGACCAAACCAGCCAGCGATGCTAGCAAAAATCAGTGGTAACCCCATTTGATGACAGACTCGTTCCAAGCCAACCCGAGCTGGTAACGAATCAAGAGCATCGCAAACGAGATCGACTTCCCGAAATAATTCAGCACCTCGCTCTTCTTCAAACCAACCTTTCACGACGTCAACTTGCACCTCAGAATTCACACTGCGCAGTCTTTCCTGAGCCGCTTCTACTTTCCACTGTCCCAAGTTGAGTTCTGTCGCCATAATCTGGCGGTTAAGATTGCTAACCTCTAGGCGATCACCATCAATAAGCACTAATCGTCCGACCCCTATACGGGCATACTCTTCGGCAATATACCCTCCAAGTCCGCCACAGCCCACAATCGCCACAGACGAGGCAGCAAGCTTGAGTTGATCAAGCTCAGAAAAGGTTTTACTATTTCGCTTATAACGACCCTCGAATTTCATTTAACCCCCTCCCACAGGTGGGAAGAGTGCAATAACATCTCCATCGCTTAATACATGCTGTTCGTTGACATCACGCCCGTTGACTAGGCAGATAGCCACTTCCTCAAGTGGAATATTTAGCGGCAAAAGGACATCTACGACGCGGCTAGCGTCTGGCAGATCCCTCTCTTCGACTTTAAAACGACCGTCTCGAAAGGTGGCAAAAAGTTTAACGGTCACACGCACTCTAGTTCCTCCTCTCTATAGTTGGGCTTAGAAGGTTCTTTGATTACTCTGCTATTGTATAAATATGTATTTCTCTATTATACCATGGTACTTGAAAGAGGGGACCCCCAAAAGGCCCCCCCTCAATAACTTTGTCCATGGATAATGTCCACCAAACCGGAAATTTACATCACATTCAAATCTCAAACATTGAACCTCGAACTTCGAGTTGAGCCTCGAATATGCTACATGCCCAAACTATTTAGACGTTCAGGGGTAGGGACTCCTGCTTCGTCCCAACCGCGCTCAGTGTAATATTGGGGCAGAAGTTCTGCTAGCCTTAGCACTTGTCCTTTAGACGGCCCCTCTGGAATTGGATCATTTAATAACCGTTTAGGCAGAGTGTCTTCTGCAGCAGTGTAGCCGACCTTTAAATTGTGTAAGCGTTCATTGTTCCAAATCCGCTCACCACAAGCAAGGAGTTCCTCATCTGTATAATTTAAACCGGTAACAGCATTGACCAGTGCAGTGTAATCCGAAAGTCCAAGGGCAAACGAGGAGAATAAACAGAGACCAAGGGAGTCAATCACTGCTGTGAGATCTTGGAAGATCTTGACCCAAGTTGCTTTACCCTCGATGGCTGTACGATCTAGTTTTTCAGGCATTCCTATGATTTCCGGGGAAATCAAATATCCTCGAACGTGACAGCCTCCACGATTACTGGTAGCGAATTGAAGACCTTGACCCTGTACCCCTCGTGGATCATAGGCTGGAAGTTCTAACTTTTTCACGGACATGGATAATTCTGGTGCACCATAACTTTCCGCTAAGCGATAAGAACCTAAAGCCATTTTGGCACCCAATCCTTCAGCAAAAGCTATTTTACGCACCCATTCAACCATTCCTTCAGCATTTCCAAACTCCAGTGGTGTACCGTCTAGTTCTTCTTGTTTAATATAGCCCCTCTGTACCAGTTCCATACCTGCAGCAATTGTAGCACCGACTGAAATAGTGTCTAGCCCATACTTATTACATAAGTCATTGGCCTTATGAATCGCATTAAAATCATGGATACCAGAGTTGGAACCAAGGACCCATACAGTTTCATACTCAGGGCCAGCGCCTTCTCCGCCCTCCCATTTACTATAGCGACCACAAGCAATCGGACAGCGATAACAAGGATCTTTTTTGATCAAGTGGTTGGCAGTCATAGTTTCTCCACTGATCAGATCCGCATCCGGATCATAGGCTTCTTGGAAGTTATTAACCGGATATATCCCACTTTCGTTAATAATATTAACGAGTACTGCCGTACCGTAGGTGGGCAGTCCTTGACCAGTTACGCCATTTTCTCTAAGCTTACCCATTGTAGCGCTCAGGACATTTTTCATTTCATCAGGGTTCGCATTTTCTACCTTACCTGTTCCACGGACCAAAATTGCTTTAACATTCTTTGATCCCATGACTGCGCCGACTCCACTACGCCCTGCAGCACGATAAAGATCATTCATAACTGCTGCAATTAAGGATAGTTTTTCACCAGCTGGACCGATCGATAAAACTTTCGCTTTGTCATCCCCAAATTCCTGTTTTAAGGTATCCGTTGTGACATAGACATCCTTGCCCCAAACATGAGCAGCATCTTTTATTTCGACTAAGTCATCATGAATACTTATATAAACCGGACGGTCAGCCTTACCTTCTAAGATCACCATATCATATCCAGCAAACTTTAAATGAGCTCCCCATTGTCCTCCGGAGTTCGAAGCAGCAATAACCCCATTCAGTGGGGATTTTGTCACAACCATATATCGTCCGGATGTAGGGGCGTTCGTTCCCGTCAGTGCACCTGTGGCAATAATCAACTTGTTCTCGGGAGAAAGCGCGTCAACGTCTGCTGGCACCTCATCTGCAAACATTTTTCCTGCTAGTCCACGCCCACTTAAATATTTTTTCGCAAGTTCCGTGTTTAAAGGTTCAGTACTGGTTTTTCCTTCCGTTAGATTGATTCTTAAAACTTTTCCGGTAAAGCCACCCATGAATCTTCCTCCTCGTTTTCTTTTTCTCCGCTACAGGTTTCCTTCAGGAATTAAACTACAACTAACCCCTAAAAGCGGTCTTACCTTTAATTATATAGCAATTACCATACCAAATGTTTGAAACTTAAAAATTAAACTTAATTTTAGGAATTGATCTTGCAATTACTTTTTTTATTAAATTATTACCGTTAAGAACAAGCTAAACCAAATTACATTAAACTAAACCAAACTCAATACTCTGCACACAAAAAAGAGATATTTGGCAGTAATTACTACCTGATATTGCTCATTGTTCCGGATTTGAGCGTATTGAAATTAATTCTGCTCCAAGATGGAACACTTTGCGCGAACCTATTAAAATCGTGCTGTTGTTTGATTAATTTAGGTATGGTATTCTGTCAATCATAGGGATAAACACAATTAAGCTTTAGAGAGGAATGGAATGATATGGAGAACCATTGGAATCGTTTTATTAATGGTGAGAGCGTTGAATCCGAAGTTACTCCCTCTATCCTTCGTTCTTGGCAGAGAAGCGTAGAGTTTCAAGTAGACCATTCGCTAATTTCTAATCAGGCCATTCTGTCTACTCCGCGCTTGATTGAACGCCGAGAAGCTCAAGACTCCCTAGTACGAGCGAGCGAAACTGTTTTGCCTTACATTTTCAGTTTACTTGGAAGCAGGAATTACACCGTTTTGTTAGGGGATAACGATGGCTATATCATGGAAGCTATTGGTGACGCGCCCTTTATGAGTAAAGCCCAGAAGGTCAATTTAAGTCCTGGCGCCAGTTGGAGTGAAGAAATCCGAGGAACGAACGCCATTGGAACTGCGCTTCGTGATAATGCCCCCATCTCCGTCTTCGGTTGGGAGCACTTCGTACACGATAACCATTTCTTAGCATGCTGGGCTGCCCCGATTCAAAACAGCCAAGGTGCTCCCATCGGAGTTTTAGATATCAGTGGAGAAGCCAGTCTAGATCGGCAAAAGATCTTAACCATCGCGATGATGGGTGCAAATATGATTGAGAAAAACTTGCGACTTTTCGAGTTAGAGAATGAACTGAAATTTTACCAAGAAGGAGCCAAGTTAGCTTCCTCTCTTTTACAACAGGGATTTCTGGCCATTAATCACGACGGTATTATTACTAACATCAATGCTCTGGGGGCTACACTGCTTGGGCGTAGACAAGAAGATATCATCGGACAACTCGCTGTAGACATCTTCAGTTCTCCCAAAGGCTGGATGTTAAGTGGCCATTCTCTGGATCTTCGTTTAAAAGATCGCGCTGGGAAAGAAATTTCCTCGCGCTTAAATCGTGTGGTCAACGAAGCTGGCCAACCATTAGGTGCAGTAGGGACGCTTCAAATCGCTCAGGAATCTCCGTCCAATACCTTATGGATAGGACATAGCCAGCTCTCGCAGCGGGTTCTGGCACGAGCCTCGAAAGTCGCCTCAACCCATTCTTCTGTACTCATTCACGGAGAAAGTGGGACAGGTAAGGAAATAATTGCTCGGACAATTCATCAACTTAGTCCACATTGCGAAGGACCATTTGTTGCTTTGAACTGTGCCTCACTATCTTCTACACTGATTGAAAGTGAGTTATTCGGCTATGTGGAGGGTGCCTTCACCGGAGCTCGCCGAGGTGGAAAACCCGGGAAATTTGAATTAGCAGACAAAGGCACTATTTTCCTCGACGAAATTGGAGACATGCCTTTGAATGTCCAAGCAGCACTCCTTCGAGTACTCCAAGAAAAAGAAGTTACCCGAATCGGGGATACAAAAGCAATAAAAATCAATGTACGGATCATTACCGCCACGCACAAAGACCTCCATGACCTAGTTGAGACCGAACGGTTCCGCCTAGATCTATTTTATCGTCTGAAAGTCGTCACTTTGGAATTGCCTCCCTTGCGCGAACGGTCTGAAGACATCAGAGATTTAGTTCCCCATTTCATCCGTAAAGCTTGCGAATCGTTTGGCCGATCACTCTTAGCTATTCAAGACGAAGTCTATGCCCATCTATTCGCGCACACCTGGCCTGGCAACGTCCGAGAATTAGAAAACTGTGTAGAAAGCATGGTGGCTTTAGCAGAAGGGCCTATTTTAACGGTAACAGACTTGCCAGATGAACTTCAACAGACCATTTCCAAGTCCGAACCCATAACCGACACTTTACTAAATCAACAAACCAAACAGACAATCCTCTATGCACTCACCGAAACCAAAGGCAAGATCGCCCCAGCTGCTAAACTACTGGGAATCGGACGCAATACACTCTATCGCAAGATCAAAGAACTGGATATTAAATACTAAGTGTGTCATGGGGGTGTCATGGGGACGGTCCTTTTAACACACCCTTTACTTTTTCAGGTGGGGGAAGGAAACACGGGGGCAGATTCACTGTTTCACTACCCTCGCATCACTAAAAAAAGAGCCGATAAGGCTCTTTTTTATTACTTATCCATCATCACACTCCCTATTGACTCAAGCCACAGAAAATGACGTAATCGTCAAGAAGCACAGACGATATGGCGTGAAGAAACATAATTTGGACTTATATATGATTCGTACAGGACATTCCTAGTGTCGAATGCGCCAAGCGATAGCCATGATACACGTGCGAACGGGTTAAGACGCAGACTCTCTCTTCCCCATCATTCCTAGTAGCGCCTTAATTAAATCATCTGGCGTAGGTGGGCAGCCCGGTACCATTATATCCACAGGTAATACCTTATCCATCCCATCTGCACTGGCATACGCACCTTTAAAGACTCCACCATTGATGGCACAATCGCCTACCGCCATGACCCACTTTGGGTTGGCCATCGCTTCATAGGTTTCATGGGCAGCATTGACCAACTGTGTAGAGCCAGGCCCAGTGCACATTAAAAGATCGGCATGCCGGGGTGAAGCCACAAAGTCAATGCCAAAATGCTGATGATCGTATAGAGAATTGCCTAAGGCTGTCATTTCCCAATCACACCCATTACAGGAACCACAAGCAAGGTGCCGAATCTGTAGGGACTGCCTAAAACTAGCTGGCAAATCAGACGATTTTTGCGTTTTCAGCGAATTTTCGCCCATCTCTGTGAGACGTCCCATTTTTATTTTTCGGAACAGCAAATTCAACATGTTATCTCCCCTTTTCGGCTAGCGGTCACAACAACTATAGCACAATTCAAAACTCTTATTGATTAAAGGAAAATCTGGGACAATATTGCCTGGTACAGTGAGAGGTACTGCAGGCCAGTTGGCATAACTAGCAGACCGGACCCGGCAACGGTAGATTTTACGTTCTTCATCCAGCATAAGCCAAATAACATCCGTCCCTCTAGGAGACTCTACACACCCCCATGCTGGAAACAGCGGTCTAATTTGCTCTAGAGCAATTGAGGTTGGCTTATAGTCGAGCTCCGGTCCCTCCATCGCTTGGCACAGTAACGTATTAAGGAATCGAAAACTCTCTCTAGTTTCCTTAACCCGTACCATTAACCTTGCCCAAGCATCTCCATCCTGTTCAACCATAGATTTCACCTTGAGATGGGGATACAAAAGATGGGCATGAAGTTCTCGCCAATCATTGGCTATCCCCGAAGCTCGGGCAGCCGGCCCTGTAACTCCCATATCAATAGCATTCTCCTGCTTTAATATTCCCGTAGTCACTGCCCTCTGTCTGAAACCGTCATGTTCCAACAGCAAGGGTATCCATGCTTCAAAATCATCCGCTATTTCAATGAGTCGGTTCAGAATGGATTGACCATCTAGTGCCCAAGGTATTGACTTCATTCCTCCAGGAACAACCACACCTCGTAAGAAGCGGTGACCGAAGAATTCTAGATTTAGGCGCTGAAGCTTTTCTTTACTTTGCGAACCATTGGCGTTACCTAGGGCAAAGCCGACTCCCGCACACATATTGCCAATATCTCCAATATGATTGTAAGCTCGTTCTAATTCAGCAAGGATCGTTCTCCATAATAAAACCGAGCGTGGAACTTCCAGATTAGCAAGTTTTTCAACCGCCTCACAATAAGCAAGGCCATGACTCAGTGCACATACTCCACAAACTCGTTCAATGATGCGCAAGCCATCTTCGATACTTCTGCCTTCAACCAGCTTCTCAATTCCTTTATGAGTATAGAAGAGCTGGGCTTCTAAATGTAGCACGGGTTCCCCAATAGCGTAAAAACGAAAATGTCCTGGTTCAATAATTCCAGCATGAATCGGACCGACTGGAACCTGAAAGATTCCATCGCCATGCATTTCAGGAAATACTAAGGGGGCCCGATCGAACGCATTGCGTTCGTCCCCCACAATATAATCCTTACGCAAGGGATGGAATCCTTTGGGCCAACCCGGATGCAAGACTAGAGAACGCGGATCAGGATGTCCGACTGCTTGCAGCCCAAAGAGATCTTGGGCTTCTCTCTCAGACCAATTCAGGGCCGGAAAGATTAAGGCAAGGGTTGGAAATTGATCTTTAATCCCTTTGGCGACTAACGTCAGTGAAAAATCCTTGCCCGGAAAATGGAGAAGCAAGTAAAGACAAAATCCACGCCCTAACTGTCGCTCATCATTGACAACATGGGTCAGCCAAATCGGACGTGGTCGTATATCTAAACAGTAGGTCAACACGTCTGGAAGGTCGCTGGGAGCCATCTCAGCGATACCCTCTTGGTTCTTCCACATAACAATCTCAATGCCCTGATAACTCTGTAAATACTCCTGTAAGCCTAGCATCCTAAACTCCTCCCAATATCACTTCGACGACCTGATTGAGTACCTGATTCAGGCTTTGGGGAATGTACAAGCCTAAGAAAAGGACTACTAAAAGGGGGATTGCCAGAGCTAGTGTGCTTACACTCTCTCCAGGCTGATACCGGCCGCTTGGCTTCCCATAAAGCATCTGGAGGAAATGATAGAGAAACCCTGCGAAAATAACTGTAAGAAATAAAACACTCAAAAAGCCAAGTAGTGGATGGCCTGTTTTAAATAGCCCGGATAAGATAATTACCTCTGAGCGAAACGTTCCAAAAGGGGGCGTGCCAGTGATTGCTAATAAGCCAAGAACCATAATTATCCCTGTATAAGGCCAGATTTTGAAGATTCCACGCATCCTTGAAATTTGCCTTGTTCCCGTCTTTTGTACCAACCTGCCAACAATGACGAATAAATTTGCCTTGGTAAGTCCATGAAGCAAAAGATGCAACGCTGCCCCCCAGACAGCTTCTCTGGTGCCTAATCCAAAACCGATCGCTAAGATTCCCATGTGTTCAACACTCGAATAGGCTAATAATCGTTTGATATCTTTTTGCAATAAGATAAACCCTACCATAAGCCCCAACGATAATAGTCCAAAACTCATGAGGATTGTTTCTACGAAATCCGGACCTAAAGTGGTCAGACGAGCCACACAGTGCCAACGCAAAATGGCATAGAGAGCACAGTTTAGCAAAACTGCGGATAGCAAGGCACTGACGGGTGAAGGTGCCTGACTATGAGCATCAGGAAGCCACGCATGCATAGGAGCGAATCCAACTTTTGCCCCATAGCCAACGACCGCAAACAAAACACCCAGGCGCAATAAGGTCGGGTCTAACTGACTCGCTACACTAGGGAGCATTCGCCAATCCAACGCACTTAAACTCTGACCCAAGAGTGGTGCCACAGACGCAAAAAGCAACATTGTCCCCAGTAAGGCAAAACTGATACCCACCACACATAAAATCACATATTTCCAAGCAGCTTCAATCGCCTGCTTGTTTCGATAGAAACCAACCAAGAGCGTCGTAGCTAAGGTTGTCCCCTCAATACCTACCCAAATGATGCCCAGATTGGGAGTGCTGACGACCAAAAGCATCGTTGCCATAAAGATCCAGATCCAGAAATAATACCACTTCAGCCTCGTTCTCGGAAGTTTCTTTTCTCGGACTTCTTCTTCCATATACCCAAACGAAAATATAATTACATAGATAGCTATCATGATAATGACGCTAAGAAGCAATACACTCAGTGCATCCCAATAAAGTATGCCTGACCCATACCCGTAGGACCCTTGGCTTAACGTTTGTCTTATGGTCCATCCTCCACTCAACGTTAACAACACAAGAGCCACGCTGTTCAATAGTCTTAAGTAGGTTTCCTTTGCCGAAAATAGCATTCCTACTGCCGCGATTACCGCTACTCCAATAAACATCGCATACTATCCTTTCAATGACCTCATGTGATCAACATTTAGAGAATCATACGTTTCCAGCATTTGCCTAGATAAAATACCAATGATGACCATCCCCACAAGAATGTCAAAGGCCGCCCCCAATTCCACTAACAAAGGCATCCCTTGGGTAAGGAAAAATCCTGCTAAAAATATTCCATTGTCAATAAGCAAGATTCCCAGAACTTGAACTGTAGCAACTTTGCGCGTCATCATTAGCAAAAGACCATAGAAAATTAAGGCTATTGCGACGGCTAACCCGTTGCGATAACTGGAGTGAAGTGCCATTAAAGGTTGTGTCACCTCGTAGGCTACCAGGGTTAAGCCTCCGGCAATAACTAAAGACGACGCGCGCTTTAAGTATATCTCACCAACCCACTCTGTCTTTGACTCTTTTAAAACGCGTCGTAAAAGTATGGGGATAATCCCAGCCTTAGCTACTAATAACAGCACTCCGAATATGATGATCTCCGCGGCATGGTTATGGACCCCTTCAGCAATCAAAAGAAGCGAGACAAAAACGGTTTGGATGGTCCACCAATTCAGGGCTTTTTTCACCCGGGCATTATAGACCATTAACAGTCCGCTTCCTAAGAGGACAAGCAGTATTAGATTAAGTCCGCTCGCAGAAATACCTACCACTTAAATCTGCCCCCTTATAATCCAGAGTGAAATTAAGGCCAAAATGGCACTCGCAGCGCCTGTTGCCAAAAAGTGAGGTGCTCGGAAAAGTCGCCTCTTAACGAAGAGACTCTCCACCGTGGCAAAGAAGAATCCTAACGCTGTCACTTTTACGATAACAAAACCTAAAGCCAAGAGCGCACCTAAGACTCCATTACTAACCGAGCCCAAACCACTAGGCCAAAAGAAGTGCGCCAATAACACCAGAAGTAAGAGTTGTTTTAGCTGTTCAGCAAAATTAAGTAGCGCCAGCGAAGGCCCGGAATACTCCAGCAGCATCCCTTCATGAACCATCGTTAATTCCAAATGTGTATCCGGATTATCCATGGGAATCCGTCCCATCTCCGCAATACTTACCATCCCTAAGGCTATCATGACTAAGATTCGAGAAATATCCAGAGGGGAAAAGCTCTGCAATCCAACCGTGATTCCTTGTAAGGAGGTTGTCTCGGTCATAAATGCCAAAACGATTAATCCTAAAAGTAAGGCTGGTTCCGTTAATAATCCCAGGAAGAGTTCTCTACTCGCGCCCATTCCTCCAAACGTTCCTGCCCCCTCTAACCCCGAGAGTGTCAATAACAAGCGTACCAAGCCAAGGCTTGCCCCGAATATAAAGAGGTCTCCCCATATGCTTAACGGCGCCCCGCCCCAAATACCGGGAATAATGAGCCCGGCCATTAATGTGCTAGCTAGAGCAATCCGCGGGGTTAATAGAAAGAGCCAAGAGGCATGTTCGGAGATCAGTTCTTCTTTATTCATTAATTTTCTTAAATCTCGGTAGGGTTGAAGGATTGGTGGGCCCTGCCTCATCTGCCAAAACGCTTTACTTTTTTTAATGAAACCTTGGAGAAGCGGAGCAGCAACTAAGAAGATTGCCAAATGCCCTATTCCCATCAAAAGACGGGTAAGTATCGTGAATAATTCGTCCATCTCTTCTCTCCTAACGTCCTAAAATCAAAACGACAATGACTGTAACTAATAGGTAGCCTAAATATAGATGGATGCTCCCCGCTTGTAGTTTGCGGATGTGAGATGATAACCAAAGCAACCCGCGTATTACAGGTCGATAGAAACTATCCTCAAAGACTTCTTTGATTTTCCCTTCGTACGTCAGAGAACTCAAACTATAACGACCTTTGGCATAATCCCCCTCAACATATCGTTGCGAACCCAATACTTTGGCAAAAAGGACTCGAATGGGATTGGTTAATCCACCGGCAGTATACTGTAAACTCGGTGTTAAGGGCGCACCACAGTTCCAAGTTGCCGTAACTCTATGAACCCCCCGTTTACTTAGAAGCACGACGCTAACCGTGAGAAGAATCAGCAGGATTAGGTAGACCGAGGACAGGTTAAGTGGTGTCCCAAGGGCTGACCGTATTCCTACCACGTCACTGGGTCTTAGAACTGAAAGAGGCACGTTGATGATGGCTAAGGTCGCTGAGGGCCATAGCACACTGAAGACCGCTAAGCCGCCAGCAATTAACGGTGTAATATACTGAACAGGATGTGCTTCTTTAGCCTCTTCTGCCACTGAGGAGCGGGCTTGTCCAAGGAAAGAAATCCCAAACCACTTGACAAACGTGGCAATCGACAATCCGCCTACCAGGGCGAGAACACCAATCGACAATGGCAAAAAGACCTTACTCCAGCCATTAGCAAGTTCAGCTGTATTCACCCATAGAGATTGGAAAAGTATTAATTCTCCCCAGAAACCACCAAGCGGGGGTAATGCTGTAATACCTATGATTCCAATCAAGGCTGCTAAACCCGTCTTGGGCATTCGTTTGAGCAATCCACCCAAGCGCTCAAGATTTCGGGTATGAGTTGTCTGGATGATATTCCCGGCTCCCATAAACAGCAACGATTTGAAAAGCATATGTTGCATAGTGTGCCAAAAGAAAGCAACGAGTGCTAAATCCATAGCCCAAGCATGATTCCAGGATCTTGCCAGCAAGGCACTGCCTAAAGCTATACCAAGGATTCCGACATTCTCTATCGTAGAATAAGCAAGTAATTTTTTGAGATCCGACTGCACAGAAGCGGATAATATCCCTACTAGGGCTGAGATTGTGCCAATGATTAAAAATAACCAACCCCACCAAATCGGGCCAGGTCCCAAAGTCAACCAGACCAATCTTATAAAGAGATAGAGCGCAACTTTTACCATCACTCCAGACATCAGGGTAGATACTGGACTTGGGGCAGCCGAATGGGCATAAGGCAACCAAATGTGAAATGGAACAAAGCCCGCTTTGGTGCCGAAGCCAATAAAGAAAGCAAAGAAAATCAAATTTAGCTCGATTGTCGAAAGTGAGGGAACCGCAACTGCCCACACTTCAAAAGCAAAACTTCCCGTCAAGGCATATAAATGTAAAATTGCCGTGGTCAATAATACCGTTGCGACATGGGTCATGACGAAGTATATATAAGCAGACTTACGATTTTGAGGGTCTTCATGTTCATAGAGTACTAAGAAGAATGAGAACAGGGACATCATTTCCCAAGTTAATAAAAAGGTAAAGCCATCATTCGCTAGTAATACACCAAACATACTGGCAAGAAATAAAAACCAATTAACTAAAAAAGGCCAGAGAGACTTGTTCTTTTCTTGATACTCCTTGAGGTATCCTAGGGCATAAAGAGAGGCTAAACCTTGCCCCAAGAGCAAGATAAAAAGGAAGAATACCGTTAGGCCATCCACTTTCCAGGTTAGTGAAAGTCCCGCTCCAGCGTCCGTAAAGAATCTTAATCCGGTTTTAATCCAATCCTCACCTCTAGAAGTTAAAAATGTTCCCCAGATGAGTCCCGCTCCAGCCAATATAACACTTAAGCCCATAAATAATTGGCGAACGATTTGGCTCTCCTTATTAACCATTAATGCTTTCCCCCTGATCAACATTTGTGACATTTTTCATTAACCTAAAAAGCGAGTATCTTCAAAATAATAAACAATTATTCCATTATTTGCAACCCCCATAAATAATGGTTATACACCAGATTTATACTTAAACATCATTTTCTCTCAAATATCTACCATTATTCTTATATTTTCAGAATTTTAATTATATATCTAAGAACAGTAGCGTTGCATTTAAAAAGGTGGGAAAATGCATAACTATACTAAACACAACGTGCTCTCAAATAGGCACCAAGTAAAGGGTACCCTCTGGTACCCCCATATTTATACTGATAAGATTAAAAAGAGGCGCCCATTAAAGGCGCCTCTTAGAATATTATAGTATTATCCTACTTGTAAACCATAGTTTGAACACAGTGCGCTTAAACCACCTGAGAAACCATTGCCCACAGCATTGAACTTCCATTCTCCTTGGTGACGGTAAAGTTCGCAAACGACGAGGGCAGTTTCCACAGAAAAATCTTCCCCTAAATCATAGCGCATGACTTCTTTTCCGTCAGTTTCATTGACAACGCGCACAAAAGCATTCGATACTTGACCAAAGTTCTGCCCCCTGGCAATCGCATCATGAATGGTAACCGTAAAAGCAATTTTATCAACATGGGCAGGTACGGTGCCAAGATCAACCTTAACCTGTTCATCATCTCCATCGCCTGCACCCGTGAGGTTATCTCCAGTATGATTTACAGAACCATTTCCGCCGGAAAGATTATTATAATATATAAAATCTTCTATACCTCCGGCTTTACCATTTTTATCAAGTAAGAATACCGAAGCATCTAGGTCAAAATCTGAGCCACCTGAATACTTATTCGTATCCCAACCTAAGCCAACAATAATGTTTTTTAGCCCAGGGTTTCCCTTTGTGAGATCAATCTTCTGTCCTTTTTGCAAACTTATTACCGCCATAAAAACACTTCCTTTTATTCAATTTCGGCACATAAACAATAAAACAAAGTTATTAGAGTAGGCAGTTTAGAAATCCGTACATCGTACATCGTACATCGTACATCGTACATCAATTACACGTCTAACCCAAAATCTTTGCATAGTCCGGCTAGACCGTTTTGATAGCCACTGCCAATTGCATTAAACTTCCATTCAGCATTATTGCGATAAAGCTCACCCACCACAACAGCTGTTTCAATCGAGAAGTCTTCGCCGAGGTCATAACGGATTAGTTCCTCGCCTGATGCTTCATTGATCACACGCACATAAGCATTGGAAACTTGTCCAAAGTTCTGATTGCGTTCTGCCGCCTCGTGGATAGTAATCCCAAAGGTGATCTTGGCAACGTTGCTAGCTACAGTAGCTAGGTCAACTTTAATTTGCTCGTCATCCCCATCTCCTGCACCAGAACGATTATCACCCGTATGTGTCACTGCACCATCTGGGCTCTTCGGGTTATTAAAAAAGATAAAGTTCTTCTCATCGGCAACTTTTCCTTCAGGACTTAACATAAATACTGAGGAATCTAGATCAAAGTCCTTTCCGCCATCATACTTGTTGACATCCCACCCTAGACCAATAATGATTTTTGTAAGACCCGGATTAGTTTTAGTAAGATCGACTTTTTGACCCTTTTGTAAACTAATAGCCATTTTTATATCCCCCTTTAATTCATTTCTTTTTTCCAAAGACCCTCACTTTAATAAGTAGAGGTTCTAAGTTTATTGATATCGACGAATGAGCTCACTTAAGGATGCATCATTTGTGCCTTGGCCCAAGGCAGCAAATTTCCACTCATTATTATGACGATAAACTTCTGCAACCACTAAACTCGTTTTACCAGCATAACTTTCTGTTAAATTGTACCGACAAAACTCTTGCCCATTAACCGGATTGACAACCCGAATAAAGGCATTGGCAATTAGTCCAAAATCCTGTTTGCGTTTAATGCAATCGTAAATATTAACCACAAAAACGATCTTTTGAACACTACTAGGGACACTGCTAAGTTCTACCTGAATTTGTTCATCGTCTCCATCGCCGGCTCCTGTTAGGTTATCTCCACTGTGTTTGACACTTTTGTCGCCGCTTTGCAAATTACCAAAGTAGACCAAACGATCTTTGGAAGTAAGCTTGTCCTGAGCATCAAGCAGGATTGCTGAAGCATCGCAGTCAATTGCTGTAGTAGAACCTCCTCCGCCACCAAACAAGCCTCCGAGAAGTCCACCTGATTTTGGTTTTGATGATGATACTTCATCCCATCCTAAACCCACCATGATTTTAGATAAGCCAGGATTTCCTTTGGTTAAATCAATTTTTTGTCCTTTTTGTAAGTTGATACCGGCCATAAATAATCCCCCTTTTTTGAATTAAACCCTATGTATAATACTCTTTTCTTCATTTCCTTACGATTTCCTCTTATTTACCATGATGAATGTAGAAATGATGGATTACTCGTATATTATCACATGAGAGCTTTAGGAAAATACGCATTTAACAAATTTCACATAACTTTCACATCTTTGTATTAGTTTTCTAAATTAAAATCGAACATCCTCTATCAATATCTGCCGAATAAGGATTTACCAATGTTTGCCATTCATATAATGTACAATAGACCACTATTTTATACAACCGCCATTTCGTAAAGCTCCCTAACCACACATTCTAATATTTCTTCGGCGGCTTCTATGCCACTCTTTTGAGTAAAACGTATATGCTCAGTGCCCAACATTCTCTGAGCATATTGTGAAAATATTTCCCCATGTGCTGGCGCAATGGCAAGATTCGCTGCTTTAAGCATCTCTAAATCTAGTAACGAATCCCCGGCAGCAAGCACACTCTTCACGTTTTCATTTTGCTTGATATATTGGATGGCCGCCTTTTTGTTGACATTAATGGGGACCAGATAGAGTTTTCGCCCTTGAACCGATAACTCCCAGTTATTCTCACTCGCCCATAGTTTGAAAGCCGCTAATTCCGTGAGGGGGATTTTTTCTCGATCAATCAGACAGTAATAAAATAGATCATCGGCAAGTTTACCAGAATCTTTGATTACCCAGGTGGGGTGTGCTATTTCCTCAAATTTCTCGACAAGTTCGCGAGTAGCCAGACAAAGATCTCTTCCAGCTAAAACCTGTCTCTTCCAATCAAGATCTTCTACGCCTCGATTAAAGATCGTTCCACCATTACTGGTGACCGCGTATTGATGTGAGATGTTATAGTCACGAAAATTAATTCGCTCGTATTGAATTATCGTGCGTGTTGTAACCGGCACAAAAAATATTCTGTGCGAAATTTCTTTCAGCATACTCAGTGCCTTTTGAGTCATAAAGGAAATATATTGATGATCCAACCACTCGACAGGGCGAATTTGTTGGATTTCGAGCGGCCCTTTATTGATCAACATCCGATGTGAATAAATTAAGGTTTGATCTAAGTCACTGGCAAATAACATTAATTAGATTCCTCCATCAAAGTCGCCTAACAATACCGCAACAGGAATAGGTAAGATCAGGATATTCCTCAACTAGAACTCCTTTATCTTCACACAACAGAAGAATATGTTTTAAATTAGGATTTGTAAGGGTATCAACCAGCACTCGCTCCGGTAGTCGCCTTAATAGAACCCTTGTTGTTTCTCCTATACCCGGTTTAATAAAGTTTATATCAGTAATCTGAAACTTTTCTTGGATACCCTTCAAGGTTTTTAGGCCTTGCCAGGTAACCCTTCCTTCAAGATCACTAGTCTCTACTCCATCTAGAGGCTGTCCAAGGTCTTTGAACTCTGCAGAGATTCGGTCGACGAAGAGATTTGAGACTTCTTCTTGCAAGAGTTCTTCGTAGAAACGAACCCCGTGAAACTCATTTTCTCCGATCAGATCCTTCCGAAAAACCGTTCGACTCACTAATCCTGAAACCGTCGAATTAAGACAGGCACTAGGAATTAAAAAGTCTTCTCTGGTTCCAAACGTCTTTACACAATAGCCTGGATCAGCGAGAACTGCTAAATCGTTATCCAATTCGTACCCATATTTTGCTCTAAACTCCGTGCAGGCCTCTTTTAAAACATTGGTGATGGCACCCTTACCCGTCCAACCATCAATAAATTGAATCTTGGAGTCGGGATAATTCTTCAGGATATAAAGTATGGCATTTTCGTCGATGCCTCTACCCCTAATGATTGAAATGCTAAAGTGAGGTAAATCCAAGTCATGCATTTCTAAGAGATAACGTTTAATTAAGACGCCGATCGGCGTACCAGCACGGGCTAGTGAGACAAGGACCAGCTTAGAACCTCTTTTCTTTAAGATAAGTTCTGATACTACCCTCACTGCCTCTGCGACCTTGTGAGCGCTCTCGTGCAGCGTCTGATGAAAAATCTCAAGATATTCCTGGGTCGGTTCATATTCTATCGGCAGCATCTCTGAGTAGTGACCCCCCGACTGAATTCGCCTCTCACGTGTTTCTAAATCGGTTTCGGTTAATAAACCATTGAGATTTTTCAGCAGAAAGATGACATCATGAGGGTTATAACATCCCATGGGCGACGGATCGGGAATACGATCCATGATCTTTTGATTAATCACCCAATTCAAACCACCTTTCTTCCAAAGCAATACCCCTAACCATGAACAGATCCTGATTCGCTCGAAGCGCAAATCACTAACACCAATCTCGGGATCCCTAATTCGCGAACTGTCGTAAACAGCGGCATCAATCGTTCTTGACTAACATCCCTTTCAAGGAACAAATAGACTTCTTCATAATAATTATAAGGCACATTGTACACGTAATTAGTAATACTCGACTCATCTGGACTCTCAAAGGCAAAGCCATTTTGAATCGCGTAGTTTGGTTTGGCAAAGGGATAAATAGGACTCCTTGTGGTGGAGTGATAGCGTATTCCCTCTCCCATATAAGCAGAAACGAGCATCGGAAAATACATGAATTCACCCGTTCCTAAACAAAGCGTCTTTTTACTGGTCCGGTCTGCTCTTAATTCTTCCCCAAGCTTTCTGGCTAAGGGCAGCGTCTTTAAATTATCCTTGCTTGATAAACCAAATCGTCCCGTTAATTGTAAAAAGGGCGAAGGGTTTTTTTGCCCTGCTAAGTCTTCAGAATAAACTGCCACGAGATCTGAAATATTCAGGCATTTTAGTTCTGGAAAACTCTTAATCTCCGTTAAACAATCCGACCGCAAACTTGATTTTACGTGATCTGTCTTTTCAGGGTCGGAGTCACCAGTTACGGTTATTTCCCCTTCCATTAGAGCAATCGTGTGGATTTTCGTGTCAAGTTGTTGCTCTAGTTCCCTAAAACCGGCTCGGTTTTCGGTAGTTCTCCAATCCAAAAGCGACAATACCACGTATTCCTTTTTCGGATATTTGCTATGGATTGCCCTAATTATATTTAGAGCAGTATTACCTGTGGTTATCTCATCATCCACTAGAACAATGGTTTCAGGAGTTTTCAATATCTCCCTGTTCAAGGGATAGCAACGATGATTAACTGCGTGAGAATGGTCTTCACTAAAGTTAAGCTCAGATTCTAAAAGGGGTATCTGTTCACGAGTTGTGTGCAGATAGTGTGCATTATCGAAGATGCTAAATACCGCATGCCCTAGTCCTGTTGCCGTTTCAGCAAAGCCGATGAACAAAGTTTTCTTCGGCAGTGGAACTAGAGGTCTGCCGATCACGGTCTGATACACATTTTTCGCCTCTTGATAACCTTTTAAAGCCTGAATAATCGCTTGAGTATCAGTGTGGTCCACGCCGTAAATTTTACTTGAAAACTGAACGCCAAGAGCAACTCCGGCAAGTAAAGGAACAGAGGGATCGACAGGTACATGTTTACCTAAGACATTGCTAACAAACAAAAAACCCCGTTTCTTGTTCTTCCTTGCAGCAAGAGAAAACAAAGTTTGTGGCTCAATATCAAAGGGATTGTTTAAGAGGCTAACTTTAACCCTTTGCCCTTGCAGATTATACGTAAATATCTTCGGTAAAGAGACTAATGAAATTGTGTTGTTCATGAAATACTCCATAATTCTTTGCTCTTAATAGCATTTTCTGCGCCCAATTATAATGTGGTTTGATTTCATTCATTTTATTGGTATAGTGGCTTTTCATTACGCCTTTTGTGTCACTTCCAATAATGCTTAGAGCATCTAAATACTCTTCATACCCCACAATATATAAGGATTGGACGGGGATAATATGGCTCGGATGAATGATGGTTTTGCCGATGATCCCATTTTCCCTGTCTAAAATTACTTCTCGAATTAAACCATCAACATACTTATTCAAGAGCATGCTTCTGATTTTTGCTCTATTATTCCCATGAATATCATGGAATTCTTCAAAGGGACTCTTGCGAAGCTGAGGTTTAAGGACTCTACCTCCATTTGAGAAGTACTCCCATACGGGTCCAGAGACTATGTACCCACTACCAACTCGCCCAAAAATGTTAATAATATCTGCAATGCAATCGCGGATCACCGTAATATCATAGATAGTTACGTCCGGTCCCCTGCGGATTCCATAATGTCCGGAAAAATCCGTTGCCCCAATTCGAACATTTAAAACTAAGTCATGATAGGTTTCCAATAAGCTCTTAATTTCCATCAGTTCCTTTAAGCGTGATTCACGATAAATAACCTCAGGACTTTCAATAATCGGCATACCATAAAACGGCCCAATAGTTTGATCATTAAGATGCTTGATAACTTCAAAATATTTAGAGCTTTGGGAGGTGAATTTGGGAAAGATGAACCCCGTAATCAGCTTTGCAGTGTCTCCCATTTCCTCTGTAAGCCTGAGAATTTGTTCAGGATCCCTGACCCGAATGAAGATCAACGGCAGATCAGCTAAGTCGATTTCTTGATGATTTAAGGCCAAATGGATCTTTTTGACTTGGGTTATGATATTTTTCTCAGCTACAGGTACCTCAGAATCCCCAATCGAATCTTCTAAGCAAAATACAGTAGAAGCGAGTCCAATATTTTTCTTAGTAATAATATCGGTGGCGATGGTTTCTCTAGTTCCAGGCATATATAGCGTAGCCCCTAGTGCATACGAAAGAATTTCTCGGGGCGTATCTTTATCAAATGGCTCTGGCACTTTGAAAAATGTAGCTTCCATACCTTCATTAGATAAGTAATTAAAATGCCTCATTAAGTCGTACCCACATTTTAGAGTACTTCTCTCCTTCCTCTGATCAAACATTACTATCTTATGACTAGACATATCTTAAGTCTACTATAAATTCTATCATCTTTTATTAAAAATAGATTAAATTATGTTAAATCTTGATTAAAAACATAATTTAAAATCTTTAGGAGATGTAAAAAGAACCCGATCAAACGATTTGTTAAAGCGAGTTCCTTTCAAGGCCATCTTCAACTGACATCATCTTAGTGATCATACTTAACAACTATTGCATTCCATCTAAAATGTGAATACTTTGGATTCCGTTGCTAAGTCAATGAGGTGGGCAGCCGTCGATAACTTAGCTCCTGCGATGTATTCATCTTCACTATAAAGTCTAGTTCTAGCACATGGAGTACAAATAAAGAACGCTACTTTATTCTCAATCAAATAATCGAGATAGGGTTTAGCCTCATCCCCAGTCGGGGCCTTAACATTATTTGCTAAGCCTAATACTGCATAAGCAACAGCATCATCAACTAAAAAAACATTCACTTCATGACCTTTTTCTTTGGCCACCTTCGCCAGCTGAAATGCTCGAGTAGCACGGGTAGGATCCTCTAGACCACGACTTAACACAAAAAGAAACTTTTCCAAGGTGATCCCTCCTTAAGTTTTCAAGTTATTAAGGGTATTGAATAGTTGCCCTTAAAATCTATTCAATATTTCTATTTCTCTTCTAGAACAATAAATCCTGCCAATCACGAAAATTTTCCTTAATATGTTAAACGCTAAGATGCAAATACTGTAAACCCACCAATAATTGCAACTCTACGGATTAAATAATTACCACTTGGTCTGAGCGACATGATTTGAACATGCGACCTTATGATTTGAACGTATCAACGAGGCCTACCGTTCCCCAGGGCTTGGTGGAACAGCTTTTCTAATATCTTATTAAGTTTCCCTGTACCCAAAAGAAGGAAAAACAGTTCGTCGTCGCTAACTAAACAAGATAAGTGTTTTAGTGATACTCAAGAAGCAATTTTTTGATTGAGGCATGCGTAAGTGTATGAGTATAAGTATGAGTAACTGTATAAGTGAGATAAGGAGAGATAATCCTAATTTGAAGAGGGAGGGTTAACCATGTTTTACGAAGGAGCAATTTACCGACCACCAAGTGAGGCTTCAAGTCTCATTCTCCAAGTGACTGTGGGCTGCCGGCACAATCACTGTACCTTTTGTAGTTCGTTTAAAGGAAAATCTTATCGAGCGAAGAGCCGCGCAGAAATTACTGAAATAATTGCAGAAGGTTTCAAGATGGACCCTTACGCCGAACGAATTTTTCTGGCCGACGGAGATGCTTTAGCCTTAGATATGGACCTATTACTCGATATCCTTAAAGAACTCTACCAGAGGTTTACACATCTAAAACGCGTAGGCATCTATGGTGCACCCAAAGATATCTTAGAAAAATCCCTCGAGGAATTAGTCTTACTCAGACAGCATGGACTTCACATCATTTACTTAGGTGTAGAAAGCGGAAGCGCCGAAGTTCTTTATCAGATGAAAAAAGGCGTAACCCCTCAGGAAATGATCACCGCGGGACAACGGGTTGTAACCAGTGGTATAAAATTATCGTGCACAGTCATTCTTGGTCTCGGTGGAACGAACTATTCTAATGAACATGCTCTGGAAACGGCCAAGGTCCTCAGGGCCATTGATCCCCACTATTTAGGGACACTGACGCTAATGATTGAACCCGAAGCCCCCCTGAGCAGACAAGTGGCCACGGGGAACTTTAAGCTACTCAACCCTTGGGAGATTCTTCAAGAACTCGAGCTGATGATTCAGCATCTAGATGTTCGAGATTGTGTCTTCCGATCTAATCACGCCTCGAATTACCTTCCCCTCAAGGCACATCTCCCTTTCGAAAAAGAGGCCTTACTAGGAACCATAGCAAATGTTATTAGACAAAGCCGCGAGGAACTATTGAAACCTGAAAAATGGCGAAGACTTTGAGGGGTGGCATGGTGGACCTGGTAACTGACTAGGAAGCATTAAGAAAATGAAACTTTCATAATAAACCATCAAGTTCATTTTTAGACAATACGTTGTATAATAAACGTAAAAATGAATTTTGAGGTGTTAATAATGTCCATAGAGATTGAAGATATAGAAAAGATGATTAAAACCTGTCAAACCATCTTGGAATCTTGTGACAAACCTTTTGTTTGGGAAGAAGAAGGTACCTATCAATATGGCAACTATAAAAAGCCTTTTAATCTTGTTCTGCCGCATCATCAGATAGATAACGAGTTACATAATTTATTGGAAACATTTTCAGGCTCTAGCTATTTGTACGATCAGATTCAAGCAACTTGTACGCTTGATGAGGAATGGATGGAGTCTGGGACTTATGGCTTGGATAGAGATTTTAGCTGTTACTTCCGTAAATTTACCCTAAAACCGGAATATGTAGAGCAAGTCAATACCTATTTTATGAATCGTCTGAGCGAATTACAGAAGAGCAAACGTGAAATAGGAATACCTAATGACAAGTGACTATAGTCAACTGCCAACTACCCTAAAGGGATAGTGGCTTGTAACTAACCAGTAGTCCAAACGATTGATTAAATCTCCTACCTTTTGTCGCTTCAAAAGAAATTTGCCCATGCTCATAATTAATTCATTTGCAATGTTTGGGCTATCAAGTCGCATGATACTTTCTTCAGAACTACCAAAACTCAAAAGATTGATACTCCCATACCATACGATTCGATGACTCTCACCTTGTTTTCTAAAGCAACCATCAGGTGCTGCATCATTTGTAAGTACGTCTCTTGGTAACAAAGGGCTTACGATTTAAAATTTCTCTGGCAGCATTAATAATATCATTCGTATAGACGGATAAAAAATTACTCTTCTTCCTGTAAGGTAAATTCCTGATAGTATCCATACCCTGGACATTGATCTAGTCCTTGCTCCAGTACTTTTTTAATCAGCTCATAACAATTATTCTTAATTAGTTGCTAAATATTGATACCTTTTTTCGGCTCGTTGCCATAGATTCGCAAACTAGGCAATATTTTTTCCCTACTTCGTTTTCGAATAGTGATAGTGTCTAACGATTAAGACCAGTGTTTAATGGAATTACGAGTCCTTTCTAGGGAAACATATCCGTCGTGCATATTTGAATCGCGATATTCGCTTGGCGTAACCCCAGTAATCTTTTTAAAAGCCGCGCTAAATTGTTGAATATTATTGTAGCCTACCAGCTCGGCTATTTTGTAAAGTTTATTATCGGTAGTCAGTATGAGCCGTTTGGCTTCCTCGATCCTTACCTTCATTATATAATTGACTAAATTGTCACCTGTCTCATGTTTAAATAATCTACTAAGATAGACTTTATGTAGACTTATTGCCTCCGCTATTTCGCTTAGCCCAATATCTCTAGTGTAATTAGAGGTTATATACTTAATAGCAGCTTTAATATGTCTATTATATTTTTTGTTATCCTGCCTACTTTTCCTTGTAATAATTTGAACAAACACCTCGTTAAACCATTCTCCGATATCTTCTGCAGAGTCCAAATCCTCTACCTGCTGAATGGGAATATAATTACAACCAAATAAATCTTCATATCTAATACTATAGATATTACAAGCAACCATAACCAAACTATACAGATGCGCATTAATCTCTTGAAGATAATTGTATTGCATATATCCTTGTAGATCTTCCCGATAAAACATTCTAACTTCTTGAGATAGACGTTTGAAGTCATTTTCCTCCAAGGCCTGTGAAATTTGTTTTACTCTCTGATTAATCTTAGTATTGTTAAGGGAGTGGACCTTTGTAAAAACCGTATTGTAGAAGATAATTTTCCCTTTCCCCAAAAACATTTTATACCTCGTCACCTCTTGGGCTTCTTTATATCGCTGGGAGATATCATCAAATCCGTAAAATCCCCGGCTAATCCCGATGGTAACGCTAATTTCTTGGGCTGCTTGAATATTCCGGTATATGCCATGTGCTATTTCATAGCTTTTGGAAATATATTTCAACTCACTGACACTATCCTCCAGCTTAGCAATAACAATAAACTCCCCGTTTTGATAATAAAAGCATTCTCCTCCCGACACGGCTTCCAGTGCGTTTTTTATTGAAATAAATATGTTTTTCTCAAGATTCACCCATTTAGAATAGTCAACGCTTACTGCTTTCTTTTCTAGACAAACTATGAGAAGAACTAAGTAGCTGCCCTTAATATCTAATTCAAATTGTTCTATAAGGGCTTGTTTTTTGGTTGTAGACCGCTCTTCTAAAACGATTGCCTTCATTGCCATAGTTCTAGAGGCATCATAATATTCATCGTACTCGTTTAATTTCACGATTGACTGATCATCAACGACTACTTTTTGGTCTTCTAGCTCTTTTTGAACCTTCACAAGTACAGTATACATATCCTGCGGAGTAATCAGATCCTTAATAAGGTAATCTGTCACTCCCATTTGGATAGCCGCCCTAGCATAAGAAAACTGCTCATGACAGCTCAAAATCACAAATTTCGACGTTTTGTTTACTTGCTTAATAGCTTTGATTAAGCTTAATCCATCCATTACCGGCATTTGTATGTCTGTGATGATGAGATCAGGCTCTAAAGTATGATATTTTTCTAGAGCATCTCTGCCATTTTTCGCTGTAGCTATAATCTCAAAAGCTGTGGCATCCCAATCAATCAGATAAGTTAAGGTCTCCCGAGCTGGTTTTTCATCATCGACCACCAACACTTTTAACTTGCCCATAGCTACTCCCCTTTGTGTTTTTCAGATTTCGGGATATAAAACCAAACACAAGTTCCTTTCCCCAACTCACTTTGAATTTGAAGGCTGTACTCATCGCCATAAAACAGTCTTAAGCGCGCATTGATATTATTAAGACCTATATTGTTGAATCCACTTTTGGGATGTTGTTTTACTTTTTCACGTAATAAATTAATTAAGTCTTCTTCTCCAATTCCAATTCCATCATCTTTCACGCAGATCGATAGTTTATCATGGACTATATGGATATCAATTTTTATTGTTCCTCCACAATCCTTTGGAATAATTCCATGGTAAAGGGCATTTTCCACAATAGGCTGTAAGATAAGCTTGGGAATTTGAACGTCATTAAGGCATTCATCTGTGTCAAAAATCACTTTGATGTTATTATCGTATCGATATTGCTGAATGTTTATATAGCTGTTTACCAATTCCAGTTCTTCTTTGACAGTTACAAAGTCCCTGGTCACAGACATACTAGCTCGCAGTAATAGATTAAAAGACTGGATCAGGTCCCGTATATCGTCAGCGCCTCTTTTCAATGCCAGATACTGCATTGCATTTAAAGTGTTATGTATAAAATGGGGGTTAATTTGAGCTTGTAATAATTCAAGTTTTAGCTCTAACGTTTTGACTTCAACTTTTGCCTTTTCTTCATGCTCTTGATGCACCTGATCCAATAATGCCCTAAATTGTTCAACCATGTGATTAAATCCATTAATTAGGCTTTTTAATTCATCCTCAGTCTTAACTTTCAACCTATCAGGCCATTTCCTTTCCTCAAATTGAGTCATGGCATTATTGATTTCCAAGATAGGATCCGTTATTTTTTTTGCTAAGAAATATGAAATAATAACTGCAATAAATACACTGATTAACCCAATAAAATAGACAATATTTAATATTAATCTCGAATCCTTTTTAACCGTTCCATACGCTATTCCCCCCACGACTTTCCAATCAGGGTAGGCACTAAGCGACTGACTGATAAGATAATATTCATCTCTATTGATTTTTTTAATCTCATTGGCCTTATCAGGCTTCATTGCATAGGCTTGAATAAGCTCATCTTGCAAAGGTAGATCGCCAATCTTGTTAATGATTTCGCCCTTTTCATCAATTATGTAGGTAAAATCAAACACTTGCTTATGGATTTGACTTAGCTCACGGAAAAGTTGCTCTTTTTTAATGCTAATCAAAATATAGCCAAAATGTCTGAAATCGTAATTACTCATGTATTGACTAAAAAATGTAATCTCCGATTTTTCCCTGTTACTTGTACTGTCTAACCTATTGGGAAAGTTAGTAGGAGCGGAGAAAGCATTAAACTTCCCTGAGGCAATAAATTCGTCGAACGCTTTATAATTAGCGATGATTTCATTGTAAGGATGTATTTGATATAAAGGGTCATAGACTCGTTTATGTAAGCCAATAGCAAATATTGAAGTTATAGAAGTGTGAGAGTAAACACTCTTCCGTAAAATATTCGAGATCGCTTTCATCTGGGCATAGTCGTTCCCTTGAGACCTATCCTCGAGGGCCATCAATTCCTGCAATTCTTCATTATCTCTAATACTGTCACAAAGTCCTAGGACAGCAGTAATCTCTTTATCTAGGCCCATGGTAATAATTCTCATTTTTTGAGCTGCAATCGTACCAGTTTGTTCTACAAGTTTTTTGTTGTATACCCAGCTTATTGAACTACTAATAGCAAGGATAATAAGCACAATAATACTTGAAATATAAAGGGCAATTCTTACTTTAATATGCTTTACTCGAGGCATTTTAAAGGGAATCCCCCCCAGCCAGCGCCTTATCTAACTCTCGCTGCGATGTCTCCTTTGCTTCTTTCAAAGCGATCTCCGAGGGGACATTTTGAATTTCCACTTTCTCTGCGGCAACCTTCAAGGCATCGTAAATTTTGCCCCCTGTCGGGTCGAAGAAAACTTTCGTAGCTAACTTGGTCTGATTATAAGGAACCATGATTTGAGGATTTTCCTCGGCAAACTTCTGGTAACTGTCTGTGGTCATTGCAGAATTTCTGACAGGCAAGTACCCTGTTTTGATAGACCATTGGGCGGTAATTTCAGAACTGGTCATATATTTAATCCACTCAAAGGCGGCTTCCTTTTGAACTTGAAGAACATCTTGGGGAATACAGAGAGCCCGGGCATGGGCAACCGCGCGAGGGTAGCCTACATACCCTTCCCAGCTAGGCTGCATATGAGCCTCTATAATACTAAAATCCAGTTCTCCTTGATCACCGCTGGAACCGGTATATCCGGCGGCCCGACCTTGTATAACATCATGAATAGTTGCATACCAATATTCCCATCCTTCTCCCCCATAATTGACTTTCATGGTTTTCTCCTCATGAATTGCCCTTCTAAAATACTCCCAAGCCTCTATCCATGCCCTTCCATCAATAGTTACCGTTTTTCCGTCTGCGCTGAGGAATTTTCCTCCCCTACTGATAGCTGCATCGATAAGATTTTCCGGTCCCTGGATAGGTTCCCAACCATAAACCAAAACTTCTTGACCGTTTTTCATAGTCAGCTTTTTAGCAGCTTTCGCCAACCCTTCCCACGTGTCTAATGTGTCAGGTTTAATTCCCGCTATGGTAAAGAGGTCTTTGCGGTAATACAAGACTTGGGTTGTGCCATAAGCCGGTAAAGCATAGGTATTCCCCTTAAACTGGCCTTGTTGTAAAAATGAATCAACGAAATCCTCTTTGTGAAAATCGGCATTAAGATTAATTAAAGAATCTAGAGGACTTAAAGCCCCTACATTGGCAAAAAACTGCATTCGCTGATCTTCCAGCAACACTACAGCTGGAGGCTTCCGCCTAACAATCGCTGCTCTTAAGGCTTGGGCCGTTTTTTCGTAATTCCCTTGAGCCACCCCAACTACTCTAACCTTAGATTGCTGTTGGTTATACTCATCGATAAACTCCTTCATAGTCTCCCCAAGGTGTCCACTTAAGCCATACCAAAAATCAATTTCCACCACATCTGTTTTGGTATGATTTAGTCCATCAATGGGCTCACGAATACATGCGCTCAGCAAGCCTAACATAATAACTAAACATAAAATTATGTAAAATCTTAGGTTTAATTTTAAAAAATTCAACTCTGACTCGCTCCTTCTCAACCTGATTCTCTAAGGCATATGAAAGAAAATAACAAGTCAAAGATGCCTTAGATATAATGCGTCAGACAAGGAGGTAAGTTTCACCTCATAGTGGGCTATTAGGCAGTATTACGCATTATTGATTGGCATATACTGACTGGTTATTTTTTAGAATGTTCCAGCTTGAGATCATAATTTTTAGTGTGATTTTATTGTACAGCATTTTCCAAGTAATACAACGAATCTAGGGGTAGAGAAGTTAATTATTCATAAATTAAGTTAACTATTATGAATTATCTAAAATTATGATCGCTGTTATACTAAGATAAAATGGAAAATCATGCTGAACAAGTAACAACAAGGGGGGATTTATTCACAAGGGTATTAGGTATCCAAAGGATTGTACTATTTAGGAGGGGGAAATGATTTGAAAAGCAACAGATTTACATTTCGGTCCTTATTTATCGCGATTTTTATCCTGTGTTTTTCCTTTGTGCCATCAGCCTACGCTGCTGAACCACACAATAACCAGGTTGTGATTATGACAGTCCAGGAACTGCGTGATGCTGGCGTACCTTTACCGGATGGCACCTTTATTAAGAACGGTGAGGCCCTAAGCTCAGACGATTTGATTATGTTTAACAGTCATATTGCCGTCGCTATTTCCGTGGGTACACCAAATCCTTGGGGGTATCCGCCCAATAGTATTCTGGATGCATCCTTGATGGTTGATTCTAGATCAGGTTCCGAAAGTCTTCTAGATGCAGCCAAGAATGGCAGTCTAAAAGCAGGCACTGATACCATCTGGGACATGGAATTTTTGATGGACAACTGGGACAGCTGGGGCCCGGAAAATTCTAAGCCTAGAACAATGATGATTTCCGAAAATATTGACTTTGACGGTGATGGAGTTGGCGACGGCAATAAAGGACTTGTCTCAACTCGAAAATTTGCTCAAGAAGGCAAGACCCCAATGGATGTTGTAACTTACTATGTCTTGGGTAACGATGACAACTACCTGCGTATTAACACAATTGTTAGCAATCCAGCGAACGGGGATGCCTATGATAAGTCAGTATCGACGGACGGTCCTGGCTTGTCCACTGGATATTCTTTAGGTAATAAAGGTGCTTATATGTTTGCCCCTGACAAAAGTGTCGGTGCGCCTTATAACAAATTTGTCAACACATACAACAAAGAGTATAGTGTCAGCCTCATTGACTTAAAAGCGGAAACCGCTGATCTTTGGGGTAGTTCAGGTTATAAAGATACGGAGAGAAAGACCTCCTATGAACCGGGTAAGACCTATAATTTTGAGGCCATTTTTAGAATCGATAATCAAGGGAGCCTGGAAGGTACTTTAAATCAATTAATGAACGAAGTTAAAGTAGAAACGGTGGCGGTTTCCGGCAAGGTGTTAGATTCAGCCACGTCAACTCCTGTCAAATCTCCAATTATCGTTGTCGAAAAAGGGGAGAAAACCTTTACCTGGGTTATTGGTAAAGAAAACGGAAGCTTCGGGTTTGACTTGCCTAAAGTCGAAGACATGAACACCTACAAAGTATATGCTCTGAAAGAGCTATATTCTCCTAGCGAAAAAGCTGGGCTCACTCTTACTGGCAAAGCTTATGATGCCGGCTCCTTAAAGTTGGCTTCAACAGAACAGATAACAGTCACAGTTAAAAACGATGCGGGTCAGCCGATTAATGCCAGGGTGGAATTATTAGGCGTAACGACTCCGGCTGTTCGCTACGTTGCCCAAACAGTATTCTTTACAGATTTAGATAATATTGGTCTCGCCAATATTCCTGTAGCGGCAGGTCCCTATAATCTTGAAGTAAGCAGTGGTGGCTATTTTGAGTCGTTACCAATCAAGATTCAAGGGAACAGTGCTACAGAAAAGGCCACTGAGGTAACGATTAAGAAATTGATTGCTCCTACTGCGAATTGGTACTCTGCAGATTTGCATCATCACACTAATAAGTCAGATGGCAGCACTTTACCCATTAACTTGATCAAATCTCAGCTAGCCAATGGATTAGATGTGATCGTGACTAGCGATCATGACTCTATCGCTAGCAACGGAGAGGTAGCCGATTATGCAAGCAAGCGAAACGTGACCTACCTTCCTTCTTTAGAAGTATCCCCAAGTTGGGCTCACTTCGGAATATTCCCGGTGACGCCTACGGCTGCAACTAACATGATTACGAATAAATTCTCTATCGATCCCTATATGGATTTCCCGGCGATGGTCAAGAAAGCACATGATTCCGGGACAATTATAGTTGCCAATCATCCTTATATTGCCTATGGTTTGTTCACTGCCCAAGCAGCCTCTGCAGTGCCAGGTGGCTACGATTCGAATTTTGATTTGATCGAAATCAATGGAGGAGTAAAAGCTGCTAAGAATCAACAGGCTCTAGATAAAGCTATGGATTTCTGGACAGCGAGCCTCACCGGCAGTAAACGCTACTATCTCACCGGTGGCAGCGACACCCATGATGTATTAACTCCGAATATGAAGACCAGTCTTTACAGTGGCAAAACCAGAACCTATGTCAATATTCCCGGTGAGCTAACCTCTGCAAGTTATATGGATGCCTTATTAAAGGGTAATTCCTATGTCACTATGGGGCCCATTCTCTATTCAAATAACCTCTTTGGGCAGAGCACTAGTATCAACAATGGAGACAAGTTTAACCTTTCCTTTGATGCTATGTCTGTAAAAGGGATTTCCAAGGTTGAAATCTTTACCTCTGGCAAAAAAATTGCTATGTCAAAGGAATTTGCCACACCCAGCATGAATCGGGAAAGTCTCTCGTTCTCCTTTGAACCGAATGCTAGCACGTGGTATAACATTATAGTTACCGATGCGGACGGTAACAAGGCAATCTCCAATCCTATGTGGGTTGAGGTTAAGGCTGCCCCCGCTGCTGAGGTTAAAGGTGCTCCCGCTACTGAGGTTAAGTCTGGGGCAAGATATATCGTGAAACAAGGAGATACAGTTTACCACATTGCAATACGTTATGGTACAACGATGCAAGCCATAATTCTTGCGAATAATCTGCATAACCCAGATCTTATTTACCCAGGACAAAGCTTCATCATTCCAGGCGTATCGGAATTTACAAAGTAGATCATATATATATTTGATGGCTCATAACCAAACGTTCTAAGACAGAAGAAACTATAAAAGACCTAAACCCTGAGTTCAGATACTCGGGGCTTAGGTCTTTTTGCAACACATTGCCCAAAACTTAAGCGCGACCAGATTATCGGTATTGCATCCCAATACAAGTTTTTTAATGTCAAACTGTTCGGTTCGTACTTAGAGTGGAAGAAAACCCTAATAGCGACATTGACTTTTTGGTTGAGTGTAGTGATGATTGTTCTCTATTTGACCTTATCTCTATGAAATATGACCCTCTTCAGGTCTCTTATAATCTCTTATAAACTTCTCCACGAGGAGCAATTTGATGATACTAATTAATATGTTTTCATCATCTTTGCTAAATAGAATTCTGTAATTACCTACTCTCAATCTGTAGTCAGCAATACTTCCTTGCAGTTTTTTCACATCCCCAAACGGAAGTTGGCTTATAGCATTAATGATTCTAACTTGAGTATTTCTATCCAATTTCTTTAAGTATTTAAGACAATCTTTTTCATACCTAATTTTGTATCTCATCTCTGTTAATCCCCAATTCTTGTAGAAGTTCATCTTGGTCAATAAATTGACCTTTTGCTTTTACTTCATCAAGATGGGACTGTTCTTCCGCAGTTATAAATTCATGTTCGGACTCATTAATTTCATCCCATTTTTTTTGGCTTTCTCTAACCTTTAAAAATTCCGCTAAATCGATAATTGTTTTAATATTTTCAGGTTTTAACTCATCTTTTAAAATCTGCTCAATCTTTTGCGCTAAAGTCATATCGAATCACTCCCTAAATTTAACATCCATTCCACTTACAATTACTTACATATATTATATCATAAATAAATTGAAGATCCATTAAGAATAATATAGCGGGAAACTTTGATGTTTTGGAAATTATTAATGCTTTGATGGGCTGCAATGTGACAAATCCTAAAACGCATTTTTGAATTATCAGCCACCCATTCTCTCCTGCATCGCTTTGATTAAAAAATCATTCACCATTTTTTTATACCCACCCCAAAGACAAGACCCACCTTGTTATAACTTAGCTTATTCTGTTAAAACCCTTTAATACCAAGGGTTTCAGGCATCGGTCACACCGATGCCTTTTCTTATTTTGTTATGCTTTATTACCTATTATTACCCTCGTTGCATTAACGGTTGCATTACTTTCTATAAGTGGTGGGCCCAGGCGTTGCGTTACCCAGGCTACTATTTGAGCCTTAGGAAAAGGTTTTTGTGCGCTGGACCCCAATGCTATTGAGAGACCGTGCTGATATGAATGAGAGACGTTGCTTCATCTAAATGAGTTACTATAAAGATCTGATTCATGATCCGACTGAGCGTATCCAAATCAGTGATCGTGCGCACAGTCTCCTGAAGGGCTTGAGATTCCACACATGACTTGCAATAAATCATAGGCTTTTTTGATGTCCTTATTCTTTTCCGCTAACATCTCAATCACTCCTTTTGATTTTGCATCCAAGAACTCCATCCATTCCACGACAGCATCATTCTCATCTCTTTGAATAGCCAAATCAGCTAGCTTTACGATCTCCAGAAAATGCACTTCTAATATATCCGTCAAACGGTACCCAGTTGCATCCTCTGTCAAATGATAGCTAGAATACAACTTTTGAAGTGGGGTACATTTGAAATCGACGATGTTGATGGTGATACATTTCTTTAGCTTAGAATAGGTGTCGCCTGGCTTTACTTGACTTGTGTACATCTTTGACCAGTAGAACATAGTTCTTTCGGGCATGTATTCCGTAGGTAATATCTGTATTTCAATATCGATTTGTTTTCCTTGCTTGGTCTTTGCCCGAACATCTAGAATTCCTTTTTTATCCTCTGCAAATTCCCTTAGGAGCTCACTATTGATGATTTCTATTCCCTCAAAGTCTTCTGCTGGCATACCTATTACGGCACTGAGAAAGGCAATTAGCAGGTCCTTATTCTTTTCATCTCCAAAGATTAGCTTGAAGACGAAGTCTACCTTTGGTGACATTAGAAATCCATCATCCGTTGGTGTTGGTTTAGTTTTACCCTTCTTGCTACCAGCCCTTTCAACTTCATCCTCTCTCTAGTTCTAGACTATCATTTTAGCAAATCTACCATAGATTAAACTAATTCGTCACAATAAATTTGATCTTTCTCTAAAAAATTAAAACTGTCATTATTCTGACAGTAATCTTGCTCCCATTCCGAAATTTCCAGAGAATGTACTATCCATTTCAGGAATTTAGCCATATCTGTACTAACTACAAATTTTTCCTGTCTACTTGCAGGAGAGCCACCACTAGAAAACTCCGTTTGAACGATATTATTGCTCATTTTATCTGCTTCGAACAGACAATTGGCATTTTGTGCATGGCGCCGCTCGTCAAAAGCCTTCGCATGTAGCCTGAAACTCAACTTGTTGATATGAAGCTGCTTTTTCCTATTATTTCGCTCCATGTGTGGATACAACTGCTTATATATCTCCTGAGCAGCTGTTTTAACTTCTTCACGCTGATCATGGAGTCTGTTTTCAAGCCAGGTCTTTTCTACCTGGCTAAGCTTTCTGAATGGCATATTATTGATTCTGTTCAATGTCATATCAGCAGCTTGCACAGCTGGAGACTTTTTACTGCATCTTTTGCATATGTGATTTGCATGTCCCTTACCCGAAAAGCTCTCATTCGATCTATATTCATGGCAAATCTTACAGTAATGACCGCTTCTGCGTTTTTTCTTTGACATTTCCCTCTCCAATACCATAGTTTTTAGCCTCTGCAAGGGTCTATACTCGGCCACCAAAATAGTGAACCATTACACCGAGTAACACCACCACTACCATGAGTATTATTTCCCTTTACGTACGACTATATCTATCGGCCATTTCCAAAACTTCCGGCGCTATATTGACGCGCGTGCGTATTGTCATGGCAACTCATGATTATTTGTCTGTTTCTTATGTAGTGAGCTGTAGAAACTAATACATTGAGATACATCGGGAATGCCAAAAGGGATAGAGGGCGAAGTAATGTGGACATTTTCTGTTCTTCTTATGTATTCGATAATTTCAAAGATTGAATAAATGAGATATTATTTACAAATAAGCTAAAACTTTTTCTAATTATAAACGTGTAATCATTAAAGGCTTAAATAGAATATGGCTCATCAGAAAATGGCAGCCTATAAAGAGAGTTAGTTAAATTGACTCATTCAGGAGGTTAAAATGAATTTCATAACGGATCTATTCAATCAATATGGATATATCGTATTATTTGTTGCACTCCTGCTGGAACTTATAGCTTTTCCGACACCAGGGGAAGCCTTGATGACCTACTGTGGGTTTCTTGTATTTCAAGGAAAGTTAAATTTGGGGATCAGTATTATTGTTGCAACCCTGGGAGTTATATTGGGCATTACGATTTCTTACTTTATTGGCCGCACTTTAGGGACTCCATTTTTTCAAAAATACGGTTCTTACATTCATTTTGGGCCAGATAAATTGGAGAAGACGTCACAATGGTTTGAAAGGTACGGCAATGGTTTGCTGGTTATTGCTTATTTTATACCTGGGGTAAGGCATATTACAGGCTATTTTTCAGGAATTGCCAAGATCCCTTATGTAAAATTTGCTTTAAATGCATATATTGGTGCTTTTATTTGGACAGGTACTTTTATTTCCTTAGGCAAGATTTTAGGATCGAATTGGGAAAAATTCCACGGTGCGATTAAGAAATATCTCATTATAGGTGGAATTGTTCTTGCGATCGTTTTGTTATGTATCTATTTCTATCGGAAATATAAAATATCCATCATTGACTTTATCTTGAAATTGTTAGAAAACGGAATCCAAATATTTCATTCTCTTGGGAAGATAAAAGTAGCTATCGTTGGAGTTGCTGCAATTTTTTTTGGCTTATCGATTGTCTTGATTGGACTCATTCAGGACCTTTTAGCCCATGAATTTAGCCAATTTGATACAGTTGTTACGTATTTAGTGAGCTTGATCTTTCCAGAAAACTGGTCCTCTTTTATGGGATTGTTTAAGCTTTCAACGGCTCCGGAAGTGTTGCTTGCCTTGACGTTGCTGATATTGACGTGGATTATCCTCAAAGGCAGGAATCGACTTCTGGAAACAGGGTTTCTTTTCATTACCGTTTTTGGGGGAGCGCTATTGGAAGTGGGATTGAGACTTATTTTTCATCGCGTGGGTCCGAGTGGAATTATCTCCACCTTTCCCAGTCAAGAAACCTTATTAGCCGTAGTTGTCTATGGCTTTGCCTCGTTTATGGTATTGCGTCATGCCAAAAACAGGTGGATTGGCACATTGCTGTTCATCATGACATTAGGTGTTTGTATAGTCACGGGCCTAACGGTCATCTTCTTTCAGATACAATATCCGAGTGATGCTGTCGCTGGTTATGTTTTTGGTGGAGTCTGGTTAAGTTTAAATATTGTGCTGATGGAAGTTTATCGTGTCTTACCCAAAATCCCGCGTGATCCAAAGTAGAACATATTACCCTAATGCTGGCCGAAGATTGAGGTGATCGTGAATTGTGGAGGAGAGCAACTTAATAAAAAAGTGTCAGCGAGGGGACAAAGAAGCATTTCAATTATTGATAAGCCAGTATCACCCTTTTGTCTATAAATTCCTCGTAAAAACAGTCGATAATGAACAGACTGCCGAGGATTTAACCCAGGAAACTTTTATAAAGGTTATCCGGAATATTGACAAATTTGACACGGCGGGTCAGGCGAAGTTCTCAACCTACGTTATCGCTATTGCCAAAAACGCCTATATTGATTATTTAAGAAAAGAAAAAAGGCTCAAGCAGAATGTTCCTCTTCCTGAAAACTTCAATGTAGAGAATGTCAATATCCAGGTTGAGGATATCGTTATTGATAAGTTATACGGGCAAGGAATTTTAGCGAAAGTGGAAAATTTACCTGAAGAACAAAGAATAGCCATCAAGTTGAAATATATCGAAGGTCTAACCCTGAAGGAAATTGCTGATCAGCTCAATCTCGAAGCCAAAACCGTAAAAAGCAGGATTCATAACGGTATTGTTAGGTTAAGAAAATTATTAGAGAAGGGTGATGAAAGATGAATATAAAAGAGATTGATCAAAGAGCGACAGCCGTTTTATTAGCTTCATTGGACAGGGAGCTCGATCTGAAGTGTATGCAGCTTAAAGAGAAACAGAAGGAAACGAAATTACAAAAGATATTCTTTTTAAGCTGTCTCTTTATTTTATCTTCTTTCTTATTACAAGCCTTGTTTAATGTCATTAACTTAAATTTCTTATGGATCTTTTTGATTTATCAGGCTTTGGCCTTATCTTTTTTAATACCTTTCGTGCTTAATTTTAATAGAGGGGGTATATCTCGATGAATAGGCTGGAGGAGTTCATCCGTAAGCTGAACTTTAAAAAGGCAACTATAACCTATATTGTCATTTCGGGGGTACTTTTGCTACTCTGCTTATCGAGCATAGCGTATGTATCGATGGATAAAATTTTCATGGTCATAGATTATCAAAGAGTTTCCGATACCTTTGCCAAAGAGGGTGTGACCGATAAGTTAAAAACCCAATTACAGAAGTTAGCCTCTGACTCAAAGGATATCAATAATGTGGTTGTTTTGGATAAGGATAAAACGATTGTTTTTAAAGCCTATAATAACCTTATCGGCGACAAGACAAAGCTACAATTGATACCGTATGGAGTGGGCAGTGGATACCTCCAGGACAGAGACAATCCAGATCAACTTTATAAGGTTGTAAAACAAGAAAACATGATTCTAAACAAAGACTATATTCCAAATGATCAACAGGTAAGGCAGGCTATTGAGGATGAATTGTCTTACGAAGCGGATTTTACCTCGAAAGAGGTCTATTTACTGAACTATTTAATGGACAGAAGCACTCAAAGCAAAGTTCTTATGATAAGGACGGTAAATCCCATTCCTTATGCGGAAAGACTCCTTGAAATTACAGGGGTGGTATTAGGATTGATCATGGCAATCTACTGGATTGGTTTAGCTCTTTGGGTCTACAAAGATGCGGGTAGAAAGAAGTTGAATGCTTCGTTATGGGGATTACTGATTTTAATTACAAATTTGGTTGGGTTTATTGTTTATCTGATCTATAAACAAAATAATCTAACCTGTTACAAGTGTGGAGCTTTGCAGAGCAAGTTCAATTCTTTCTGCAGCAATTGTGGGAGCGAGATTAATGAATCCTGTCATAATTGCAAGGCGATGATCAGTAAAGAGGATAACTATTGCAGTCGATGCGGGAGCAAGGTTGCCCGATTTTTAGGAGGCAATGAAACGTGAATTTTATAAACTATGGCATTGATGTTTTACTTCATCTTGATAAGTATTTGAGTGTGATTATTCAGAACTATGGCTATGGTACTTATTTGATCCTATTCTTAATCATCTTTTGCGAAACAGGGTTGGTAGTCACTCCGTTTCTCCCAGGGGACTCGCTCTTATTTGCGGCAGGTGCCTTTGCGGCGATAGGTTCCCTGGATATTAAGCTATTGCTTTTGATCATAAGTATAGCTGCAGTGTTCGGAGATACCGTTAACTATGCCATTGGTAAATCGATAGGTCACAAGATCTATGAGATGGAAAATGTTAAATTGATTAAAAAGGAGCACTTGTTAAAAGCTCGTGATTTCTACGAAAAATACGGAGCTGTAACGATCATCATAGCCCGATTCATCCCTATTATTCGTACCTTTGCTCCCTTTGTCGCTGGTATAGGGGTTTCAATTATGCCAGCAGTTTTTGGACTTATGAAGCAAAAACTGAAGATCGGAGAAGACAAAGCATGACCGTTATACAAAGTTTAGATTTGGTGTTTTTGAACTTTATTAATAATAACTTCTTTCACAATTCTTTTATGGATAAGTTAATGATTAGACTCACATCCTTGGGCGATATGGGACTCATTTGGATTCTAATATCTATAGGCTTATTGATTACTCCCAAATATAGAAAGGTTGGCTTCATGACCATTTGTGCATTAATATTAAGCTCGATTTTAGGTGAGGGATTATTGAAGCATCTCATACAAAGGCCAAGGCCTTTTATAGCTGATCCAACAGTTCAGCTTCTTATCACAAAGCCTCTATCCTATTCCTTCCCATCAGGACATACTACTTCCGCGTTTGCAGCGGCAGGAATACATGTGAGGATGTTAAAGAAATACAGAGGCTATGTGATCGCCTTGGCTTTGATGATCGCTTTTTCGAGGATGTACCTCTTCGTTCACTATCTTTCAGATATAATCGGAGGGATTATCGTAGGACTTATTTGTTCAAAAGTTGTATTGTACTTCTTTGAGCTTGGGAGTCAATGGGCTACTCATAAGAATGATGGCAAAGGGGGTATTAGTATATAAGTTTCAGGTACCCTTATACTGAAAACTTACCAGAATCAGTATATTACCTTTACCCTAATATTTGTAAGTTAAAATTCATAAAGGTTAAAAAGGAGTTAGGTTTTGCAACCTAACTCCTTTTTTAACGTGTAATAGACATGACCGAAAATAATCAAAAGGGGCAGATGGATAAATGTTTATGAATGTACCTGTATTTAATGCAATTAATGGGGTTGCCCAGGTGAATGGAACGCTTGACGAGATCATGATTATGTTTTCAAACTATAGTCCACTTTTCTTTGTGGCTGCACTTACAGCACTCTATCTTTATGGAGTTTATCGTAAAGATAAAATGTTTAGATATGCAGCAGTCGATGCATTGTCCATAACTCTGATGAGTTTATTTTTAGGCTTTGTAATCGGCATATTTTATTATGAACCAAGACCTTTTGTCACTGATCATGTTAATTTACTAACACCCCATGCTCCAGATGCTTCTTTCCCTAGTGACCATTCTTTAGGAACGATGAGTATAGCGTTGGGGATTAATAACAGCTATAAAGTTTTTGGGGCAATATTGATTAGCTTATCTTTACTCGTAGGTGTCTCAAGAGTCTATGTCGGCGTTCATTATCCAATGGATGTGCTTGGAAGCTACTTGATCGTGTTGGTAGTAAACTTCACTTACCGGCGTTTATTATGCGAAAAAATAAGAGGCTTATATTCTAAGCACTTTTTTAAAAAGCTTGATATTGTAACGAATATTACAAAGGAGTATTGCTTATGGAAAAAGGGAAATGGCTAGTCTTAAATTATAATTTAAAAGTTCACTTTCGCGGAGCTTGATTTTCAACAAACCAAAACGTAAACTGATAATGACAGGAGAGGGACTTCATGAAGGATGAAAAAGAAGGTAAAAAAATACTGGGAATCGAACGAAATATTTTCTTTGTGGGATTGACCAGCTTTCTAACGGATACGGCAACCAAGATGATCTATGCGATCATGCCTTTGTTTTTAATGACCCTTGGCGCGACGAAAACCGAACTTTCATTAATCGAAGGTATAGCAGAAAGTACGGCCTCGGTTCTTAAAGCTTTGTCGGGTTGGTGGAGTGACAAAATTGGAAAGAACAAGCCCTTTATGATTATCGGATATGCGTTTACAGCTTTGCTTTCACCTTTATTTGCTTTTGTGACGACTCCGCTGCAAGTTCTAATCGTTAGATTCACTGAAAGAATTGGGAAGGGAATTAGAACGGCTCCCAGAGATAGTTTAGTTGCAGGTTCGTCGGAAGAGAATACAAAAGGGAAAAATTTTGGTTTCCATAAAGCGATGGATAATAGTGGGGCAATCCTAGGACCTCTTTTGGCTACCGGAGTTTTACTTCTTTTTCCCAGAGATTATCGTAAAGTATTTCTTTTGGCTGCTATACCGGGTTTATTAGGCTTGGTTTCTATTATTTTCTTTGTGAAAGAGGCAAAAAGAGATAAAACAGAGCGCCTGGGAAAAATTTCTCTAAAGGACTTTTCACCTCGATATTATGCGTTTATGGTTATTATTTTTATTTTTACCCTAGGTAACTCGACAGATGCTTTGCTCCTAATCAAAGCTAGTGATATTGGAATTCTCGATTCATTTATTCCCATGATCTATCTTATCTTTAATGCAGTTTCTGTGCTCTTCGCGATTCCAGCAGGAATGTTATCAGACAAAATAGGCCGCGAAAGATTGATCATCTTTGGCTATCTCCTTTATTCAGTGATCTATTTTGGCTTCGGCAGAACAAGCAGTCCAATTGTACTTATTCTCTTATTTGCCTTCTATGGTCTTTACAGTGCGGCAACGGATGGAGTTCAGAAGGCAATGGTTTCAGACCTTATTGACAAAAATAAGAGAGGCACAGGCCTTGGACTGTACAATAGTATTGTAGGTATTACCCTCCTTCCGGCCAGTGTTATTGCAGGTTTACTTTATGATAATGTCAATAATCAGGCCCCGTTTTATTACGGATCGGTTATGGCTCTCGTTGCAACATTTCTAATGATAATTTTTTATTGGAGTGGGAAAAGAACTTTAAAACAATGCAACAACAATTAGAGTATTTCCTAGGTGCGATACTCCCAAAATGATTAGCAAGAAGAGCTGGCTCTACTGGTCGATTTCATTTAAAGAAAGTATTACGGCACTCATTACATTCTATTTCAACAATATCTAGTAATTCTGGAACGCTTCCATCCTCATAAATTGCATCCTCAACCTTGACTGCGTGAGAAACGCCACTATCTTGTGAAACGATTCTTATCCATTCACCTGTGCTCGTATCGATCCCCGCAATACATAAATTGTTATATTTCTTAGACTCCGCAAGTAGAATTATTTCTTTCCCCACACTCTCCCACTCCCCTTAGAAACTTTCCTACAAATGGACAATTTCTATATCTGAATCTGGGAATTCTCTCTTAATGAACTCTGCCACCAATCTCCTATGGCAATTCTCTGGAGACCCGATAGCTACACTAGCTATTTAGGGAAGCTCGTCAGAGACAAAAAAATACCGAAGACTCGTTTGCACTTTCTTCGGCATTATCATGCGACATGGCTGTACGAAAATGATGTACTAGATCATTTAGCAGCCGAGCGCCTTGGACACGATATTAAAGTTTTAAAAGGAATCTATCAGCATCTTGGAGTTAAAAAGAAAGATGAGATCAATAGAAAAATCATCGAGCTCCAACAAGAAGAAAGCAGATATAACTAAGAGCATGATACAAAAATAGACCATTCATCATGGTCTATTTTTTTGGTCGGCATTTGGTCAACATTTGCAGTTTGACCTGCCTACCTTAAAAGGCTGAAAGCCTTGATATTACTGGTCGGAGCGACACGATTTGAACGTGCGACCTCTACCACCCCAAAGACACGGCGCAACTTGTTATACCTTAGCTTATTCTGTTAAAACCCTTTAATACCAAGGGTTTCAGGCATCGGTCATACCGGTGCTTTTTCTTATTTTGTTATGCTTTATTACCTATTATTACCCTCGTTGCATTAACGGTTGCATTAATTTTTAGAAGCTGTTTGTCACCCTGTGGAGCAGTTGAATGTTGTTAGTTAAGTAATGCAGGCCGACGGTAGCGTCTACTTTTGCAATTCTTTAAAAAGCAATTCAAATTCTTTAATATAACGACCAGAAATTCTTTCGGCAATTTCCGCCGCCATGTCTTCCTTATACATGTGTGAAGTCATATTTCTGTCATTCAACATAAGTAGCCAGTTTTTTTCATCACTAATAAGTTTTTGAGCATATGCCTCTTTGATCACTGCTTTTGGAGAATTAATATCTATCATTCCAGTATCTTCCAGGTACACTTTAGTAGTTTTCCAAGCAAGCTCATAGGTAAACTCAAATCTCTGAATAAACCCATCACGGACCACATCACTAACACCTTGCGTGTTAAACTCTTTATCTGCTTCTTTCAGCCTTTGAAGTGCATTATTAAAATTACTGAGTTTAGCTTCCAGCTTACTCATAAAGGATTACACCGTCCCTCTTAATACTTTCCATCAGTTCATCTGTAAAGTTTTCTTGGACAAAGATGATATCAATTTTTTTGAGAGTCTCAATTTCATCAATATCATCCCGAAGACGGGCTTTATCTAACGCAGACAAATGATTTTCAAAAATTGCTATATCATAATCACTAACTGGTGAATTATCCCCTCTAGCACGTGAACCGAATAGAACAACCTTCTCAACTTTATATTGCAGGGAAATATCTTTTATACTTTCAAGAACTCTATCCATTTTTCATAACTCCACTTCGCAGATATTTCTTAATGCACACATTCACACGAAAATATCTCCAATTATTGGTATTCCTAGCATAACATGCAGTACTGTAATTTGTCCATGCTCATTATTAAATCATACCATTAGGTTTTGTCTCATCTCATTTTTAATCTACTTCCCATTTTCTTCTATTTCATGTTGAATGATCGCATCTCTGAAGCGAGGAACCGCACCTTTACAATACATTACCTCTACAAAATCAATTTATTTGATATTTTTCTCTTGCTCCATCCAAGACCTTGTGCCCAGACCTTATAATCACTTCGTTCTTCTTTGTCTTCACCTTCATAAATCTCCGTCAGGAATCTTATAAAGCCACCCAGTCCTCCTACATCATCTAAAACATTTACTCCGTCCTTATGAAGGCATACAGGCTTATGCTTTGTCAATACTGTCGCTTCAGCATCTAATAGTTCATCCTTTGAAATAAAACCCTTTAGAAGTAATTCACTGCAATCCTTTTCCTTAGTAATGGTTACCGTCCAATCATCTCCAAAATCATAATTGTAGATTAGTTTATGTGTTACTGGAAAGATACCATGATTACTAACATCATCATCCTTGAAAGCTAGAACCTTTGCTACTTCAAGTCGTTCAAGCAAGCTCTCTGTTCCACACTCCATAGAAATGGAACTATCCATTTCTTCCAAAGTTAATTCAATAAGTGGTGCTATTTTTATAATTCGTGGTTTTGCTTCATCCTTTCCCTTGCTCCTATTCCTATAATCACGAAAAGACTCCTTAACCTCAAGCATTGGAAACCGCTCAATTAATTGTTTAATGTCATTTTGAGCCCATTCCAAATCTTCCGTAATACCACGGAAGAAGTATGGTCCTGTATACTTTTTCTTAAGCCAAGTTTTTATGCTCCCACTTTGGTAGTCATCATCCCAAAAAATATCATGCTCACACTCACCGGGAGGCTGAAAAAGTATACCCACTAAATCAGCCCACCCTTTTACAGTTCCACCTGTTAGTCTGTCATAGATTTCCCCAGGTAGAACAAATCTGCGCAAATGGGAATTCTGCCATCCAAATAATCTTTGTATAGCATAGTGCAAATTATGAAGAGGCATATCTGATGGAATTAAAATATTTCTGATGATTGATTCTCCTGTTAATGATTCTCCGTATTTGCGCAGAATCGCTTTTTCTGCGTCATCCAAATGATCGCTTTTTAATTCCAGATGAAGATGTACAGTTTCAAACGTCCTTATGTTGTTATCGCATTTGTTTGTCATAAATTGTTCCTCTCTCATCGACAAATTTCTTTTCTCATCTTTATGTATTGCTCTTTTTACAAACTTTTCACGGGCAATAATAATTCTTTTTCTATATACTTTACTCTTCTTAGCATCGATTGTTAGTTCCGGACCAGCGTATAGATTTTTTTCATATGGCAAAAATGCAGTAACTCTATTTGTTGAAGCATTCAATTCAGTAGCAATTTCTGAAATACTCTTACCTAAACTCCTTCTTTTTCCAACCTCCTGACTAAACTCCGTTTTATATTCCCCTAATGTAATAAGAATTTTTCTAACCTTTGCATATGAAATTTTCAGTTCATCAGCTGTCTTCTGCAAAGAAGCGGTTTTTATATAAGAATTTAATACTTCCTGCATAAATGCTAATGTTGTTATTGTTTCTTTCAGTATTTTCTACCCCTCTCATAAAATAGTGTCAATACACGTACGCAGGATAAGTTTACCCTATATTTTAATTAGTGTCAATACACGGTTAATATTTAATAAATTTTGTCTTACCGCGGGAAAACGTCAAGCTTATTTGAACTTAATCAGTACTTATTGAAGTAAGTACTTTGATAAAAAAACTGCCGGTCGAAGTCTCCTTAAACCCGACCGGCGTTTTTCATAAACTTTGTACATGGATTCTTGGGCTTATAATCTATCGGCATTAGATCTTGCAGATTCCACTCAATAACGTTGATCTATGTATCCATCCGGGAATCTCCTTGTGGATCTGCTCGTCCCTACCTGCTGCTTATTATCTCCCTCGGCTTCCAAAGTTGCTTAAAGCCTGGCTTTAGCTATTTCATCCTGCAGAGCTGGTAGGCGGCTGTGACTCTCCCTAACTTTTCGCAAATAGAAGAAATCAACTCCTTTCTGTTTAAGATATTGTTCTTCAGAGCATCCCCGAATACAATCCCATAATGTAAAATACAACGAATCTAGCTTTACACCAAAAATGATCCTAGACCCTTTCATCACGATTCAAATACTTCATTTGGATTTCGACTATATCACCTGTCTTTTTGTTCAGGTAACAGTTCCATCCATCCACGAAACAATCCAGTCGGTTGACAATTTCTTTCAAGCTGACGGGCGCCATTTTATTGAAGGAACACTGATGTTAGCTGCCACAATAGTCTACAATCGCGAATGCCAAAAGAGCCCCTCGCTTGTTAAATGCGAAAGGGCTCTCGCCGAATTGTCACTTGCATAGTCCTCGTGAATTGTTTTGGTATTGTGCGGGGGACGTACCCTTGAACACCTTCTCTGTATTCTTGCCTCAAGCATGTTAATGAAGCAACCGTATATCATCCTTCGACAAGCCGGTTATTTCAGCTACTTCATCAAAACTCATGCCTTTCAGTAGTAGCTTTTTGGCAGTTGCCTTTTTTTCTTCATCGCGGCCTTCCACTCGACCCTCGTCTTTTGCTTCTTCTTCCAATGCTCGTAAAACTTTGCTCATCCTTAACACCTCCAAAATTTTTCGTGTATATTCTCGATCAATAAAGTTATCAGAGATTGCAATTACACAACCTGTCAAAAATGTCTTTTGATTTTCATCAAGAATCATGCCAGCCAATTCGATTGTCTCAACCGCCCGCTCTTGCTTAGAGTGTGAACTCTTCATCAGAGGTAGAAACGCCAATTGCATTCGTTCCAATTCATCTAAACTTGTACCGTTGCGAATTTTTAGTCCCAATGCCTCAAAAAGCTGATCACCGTCATACCGATCCATGAAAATACCCTTAGCTCGATATTCAATAGATCCACAGTTTAAGACCTCAGGAGCGTCCGTAATTCCTGCTCCGTACACGACATACGTATGAATCATCTTATGTCGCTTTCGGTACAGGGCCACGTCGTACTCCAAAAACCGCCCCAATTCCTCAGGTCCCTGGGTGCTCTGAAATTCCAAGTGCAAATAACTATCATCAGCCAAATAAAAGACAAAGTCCATCGTTTTCTCTTGGACCGTTATGGTTGATAGATTGGCTGGCTCCGCCCGGACAATGGGTGCTGTATTAATATCATAGAAGTCTAAGACTCGGTTCGCAAATATCTCTGTCAAAGATTTAAAGATAATATCTTTGTGGTGATACGGTATTTCAGTCGTCCCCAAGTTTGCTATCCCTCTCTTCTTCTTCTACATACAATAACATTATCTTTTTAACTACCTATGTTACTAAGCTTCACTTTTGGTGGCTGTCGAGAAAACAACCCCGCTCTCATATTATACCAAATTATCGTTTGACTTTCAGCACAAAACTAAAATTTCCTCACCAGCAGCTCAACCTCTCATCATTCAGAGTCTGTAAACCTCCTATGTAACACTGCTAATGGCATTCTATGCACTCCTAATGGTCTCTCTTGATTTTTTTGTTACGGTGTTCATAATCTGCATCAATCCCTGCTTTCCAGCTATCAGCAATGGGTCTGTTGGCCCGAATTTCACTGACAACCTGGCTAACTGCCTCGTAATTCAGCCTCGTACCCTCACCATCTGCATGATAGTTCGCAGCTCTATCAGCACTGATCCCAACCCTTTCAGCTGCAGAGATGGCATCAATATTGGCTCCCAAGAAAATGACTTCCCAGCCGTATTTTTCTTTCTGGCGTCCAACCATTTTCTTGATCGCTCCAGGGGTGTACTCACGACTGGCATTTTCCATTCCATCGGTTGTGATCACCAATATTACCTTATCCGCTCGTTGGTCCTCGCTGGTATGCTTCTGTACATTGCCAATCTTATGAATGGTCTTTCCGATAGCATCGAGTAGTGCCGTGCTACCGCCAACATAGTATTCTTTCTCTGTAATCGGGCGGATGCCCTTAATGTTAATTCGATCATGGAGAAGTTCGTAGTTGTCATCGAACAGTACCGTCGTGACAATGGCTTCCCCAGGCTCTTTCTGCTGTCTACTAAGCATAGCATTGTAGCCACCGATGGTGTCGCTCTCTAGCCCTGACATAGAACCGCTCTTATCCAGGATAAAGACCAATTCAGTTATGTTTGTTGTCATTTTGTTATCCCCTTTTCTTCATTGATGATTAAAGGATAACAAAGTGAGAAGGCTAATAGGTCGCTTTAAGAACGACAATAAAGGCATATGAAAGAAAATAACAAGTCAAAGATGCAATGGATATTTTGCGTCAGACAAGGAGGTGTGTTTACCTCATAGCGGGCTATTAGGTGAACATGCCGACGCAGTATTACGTAAAATAGACTTGCAGACTGACTGGTTATTTTTTTGAATGTGCCTAACCTCCGATCAAAACTTGGTCAAAAGCAAACAAGGCTTCGTTGACCTCAAATATGTTGTAATTGCCTTCGTCGATGAAGTACTCGATGATGAGATCAAACTTGTTGCTACGCGACAAAGTGTAGCCGGCCTTTCCCAGTAGATCATGGGTTTCGTCCAAATTCAGCTCGAGAGCAATGGCAAAAGCTATGGCTGTAACCCTGCTGGGATTATACCCCTTTCCACTGCGGATTTTGGAAAACAGCTTACGGTCAATATTGGCTCGCTTATAGGTTTCTACATCGGTCAGGCCCTTTTCATCAATGAGCCGCAGCAGCCTTTGAGGAAACGACTCCTCCAATTGTTCTAGCACATCCTCTAAACGCCTTTTCCCTTGCGGCAGGGCTGGGGCGGAGGGGCAATAAACACTTGGCTCGCAAATCGTTTGTAGTTCTTCAAGTTGCTGATATTCATAAGCCTCGATCACTCTGTCTCTGGCTCGATGCTGGTGTTCTTCCACGTAGTTATCGTCAATGTATCGTTCTATGGCCGAAAAAAGCTTGGTGCTCAGCCTAAAGGCTTTCTTATCATAGACCACCAAATGAACGTTCATCTCATGGTTTAAGAGGAATTCGCTGATTGCAGAAATGGCAATCTGTAGCGCCTGGTCTTTCGGGTACCCATAGATCCCGGAAGATATCAGGGGAAAGGCGATGGATTCGCACCCCTGCTGCAAGGCCAGGGTTAGTGAGTTGGTATAGCAGTTATGTAACAGCTGTGCTTCTCCTGAACTGCCACCACGCCAAATCGGTCCGACTGTATGGATAATGTGCTGGGCAGGCAGGCTATAGCCACTTGTCATAACTGCCTCGCCAACTTGGCACGTTCCGATGCTGTCGCATTCCGCTTGGAGCTTTTCAGCCCCGGCGGCAGAGAAAATTGCTCCACATACCCCACCGCCCATTTTCAGGGCTGTATTTGCGGCGTTGACAATTGCATCAACGGATATCTTTGTTATATCGTTTCGGATTATTTCCATTGGCATAAGTGGGGGTTCTCCTTTCAAGGATTACTAGGTCGAATACAAAATCCGTTCTGCTGTGCTACTTGGTTTGCATGTATACCATTCCAAGTGATTTTCGTTATGTTTGATCGTACCTGAAAAGCCTTATTATCTAAACTCATCCTCAAAAAGGTTTAAGGTTCTTTCAACTTTCTGAAAATCTATAAATCTGCTTTCTCTAAATATCTCTCGGCCTTCATGTATCATCAGAATCGTCGGTACTATAAAAATCAACAATTGCCCTGCGATTTCCATATGCTCATCGATATCTATTTTTACAACCTTGATCGGATGACCATCAACTAGATTCAGCAGTTTTGGGAAAACAGCATGGCAAACATTACAGTCTCGGGAGCTGAAATAAAGAATAAACAGTTTTTCTTCTGCCATGAGCTGTTTAAGTTGATCATATGATTGAACAAAAATAACAGATTCGATGCTCATAATAATCGTTTTTCCCCTCTATTACAACTGCCTTAACTGCTCTCGATATTGCCTTAATTCGCCTTCATCAAAATCATCCATAGTATCCTTCAGCACTTTAAGCATCTTAGGTCTGTCTTCGGGGATTTTACCGACCACGGGAGTTGCCATTGATACATGATTAGCAAAGACTTTGGTGTTTGTTTCCAGATGTTCAATGAAGTATGTTAATTCTTGAACTCGTTCGAATTCGGTGGCTTCGAGAAATTCGCCCTTGAGTTTTTGTTCATATAACACTGTACCAGGTATTAGGGTTAAGGAAGTTATCCCTATACTTTTTGGTTTTAATTGATTAAAAAATTTGGCCGTTTCAAGGGCACTAATTTCTCCTTTACCATGACCAGCTAAGCCATTCAAATAAATTGCATGATAGGCGATTCCAGCTTCCTCTAATCGTTTACATTGTAAAACCGCTTCGTCGGCGGTATTTCCTTTAAGGATTCGAGTTAACGTCTCATCATGACCGGTTTCAATCCCGATATACAATTGATTAATCCCCAAAGAACGCAGTGCCTTGAGTTCTTCTGGTGTCTTTGTTTGGATATTGGTTATCCGGGCATACATGGAAATTGTTTCACAGTTCGGCAGGTATTCTTTGGTTTTTTCGGCGATTCTCTTTAGTTGTACAAAGCTTAAAACAAAAGGATCACCACCGACAAGGTAGACCCTATTCGCATCAGGGCGCAGGTCACGAACCTCTCTCAAATCCACCTCTATTTGCTCTATTGGCTCGATGCGAAATGGTACTTCCTTATACATACTGCAAAATGTACAACTGTCATGTGAACATCCCGCTGTAACTTGTAATAGTACGGTTTTAGACTCAGCAGGTGGTCTATAGATCGTACCTGTATAATGCATTTCAACCAACTCCCCTTTAGTTTTCTAAAGTATCATAGCTTTTCTTTTCATTATAAACCATCACTCCAAATTATAAGAGCATGGCTAGACTGTCAGAAAGCAGACAAGGGGAGAACAGACAGGAGGACAAGGATTTGTCTTCTCTCGCGCTTTCCTTGACATTTCATGTAAGCTCAGTAAATTTATATCAAATCTTCAACTCCCAGACAAGTCCCTGTCCCCCTGTCTTCCCGAATTTCCCGTCCGACAATCAGAAACGGAATCTTTATACTAAAAGGATTTATTCAGTTAAGATAAGCCCTAGTTTAGTAAATCGATTACTATAGACCGAAATCCCTATTGACCTTCATTTCGGGTAAACTAAATCCTTCCAGCCCTCGTAAATCATAACCATGGCTAAGGTATCCAACTCACAATACTTCAACAATGCTTTCTCTATTTCCGTACGTTCATAGTCCGACATCTCTTCGAATTGCATTCGAGCATACGCTGTTAACGCAGCCCCTCCATCACGCAACTCATCACTATCGCTCAACACTGCGAAGTCCTTTTCCGAAATATCCTGAAACATATTAGGCAATAATTTATAGGGATCAAGGACCCTGTCTTCGACGTACTCAATCCATTTCCAGTTCCTATAATTCAAACTAGGAATACCGCCATCGGCGCCATAAATAGGGTTGGCGTATTTTTCTTGTAGGAATCGTGAACTATTCAAAATTGCTGGCAAAACCTGCTTAATGGAATTCGAGCCCTTCGTGGCTGGATCATAATAATAGTGCTTAACAAGTTCGCACATATCGATCATATTGCGGGGCCCTGCCACCCACTCTTTACTCTTTTTTACTGGTGTTGTAATGGTGCGAATAAAGCTACAGAGCTCCTCTCTATCGGGAATATCCTCTTGGTCTTCCCTCAGTTGTCGATAAATCATGTTTAAGTAAGTGTTTTCATGCGCAGCATACCGGAAAATGCTCCCTTGATCCTGGTCTAATTCGTTTTTCAGATTTCTGAGAAAATCGTAGTTGGGGAATACTCCGGGTGCCGTGTTAAGATATTGGCCGCGATGTTCAATCTGCCCGTCTTTGTGCACGACATGGTGGGAAAACTGAAAGGCAATGCCTTCATAAGGGCGTCTGCCTTTATTGAAGGGAATCGCAACCATGGAGGTTTCAAAATCTATAAAATGCAACGGATAAACCCACGCACTCATCTCACGATATAGATTTTCGGAATCGATCCAATGGGTCGCGTCATGGCTTTGAGCTTTTGTTACTTGCAACCATTGCCTTGCACTAGATGATATACCCAGATTGTCATCATCTTTTGGCGAAATATCCTCTTGGCAAATGTCCGATAGTTTGATACGTCCTTCATTGATTAATTGAACCTTATTCTTCTTTTGGAAGTTCCAGATTTCGAAGATGGTCGAATCCTTAAAATCCTCGTCTGTCCAGTTTAGACTTTCCTTCCAGCACTCATGAAAACCGCATTTTAGGCCGACCTCCCTCTCTTGGTCCGTCGCTTTGAATTCGCAATGAGAGCAACCAGTAGAAGGCAGTGAAACTATTTTTTCGTCTCTGACATAATAGTTTGCCAATAAATTCACATGTTCAGCGAAACTCATTGGGTTCAGACCAACACTGATCTCTTCTGAATAGATTAAGTCACAGCTGGCATCGACCTTGACCTTGACAAGAATCTGTTCGGTGAGATCTTCCTCCGATAGCGTTTGAGATACAGAGACACTTTTTCTCCCGTTTCTATCGTTGGTGATTTTAAATTTCTGATTAAGCCCGTCCGTTGGACATAGGGCATTTTTATTGGCCATCATCAGATATGCAGAAACTGTATACTCCGGAAAGGCACATCGGATGACATGTTTCTGAAAAGCAACATCTTCTAGATAGGGTTTCCACGATGAGGTAATTGATCTGCTTTTATTCAAAAAGGCTTCTTCCGAATCCGTGTCAACCGATTTCGCTTTGACCTCTACTAACTCGAGGTGGTTCTTATTCTTGATTAGAATATCAACTCGGATGAAAAGCGTTTCAAAGCGAACAGCCGCTTCATAGATGATAACCTGATCTTTCTTCAGCAAATCATTTGTCTGACGTAGTGCCTCGTCATAATCCAAGGTCTTAATATCATGACCGCCTGGAAAATAGCACTTGGCCAGTTCTCCGACTTGAAATCCTCCATCAGCCAAAGCGAGCAGAAACGTATCCTCTAGGTTTTGGTTAGCGTATTCGGATTTCCCCGTATAATAAAGTTTTGTTGGACATTCCAATCCCAATTTATATCGAGATTTGGTCAAATATCTGGGTCGCATAAATCAACCCCTCCCTCATCACCACTATACCAAAAGGCGAAGACAAATTGTTGTTACACTCAGGCTCACAGCTTCGAATTCAGCTTCAAGTTTCCTGCCGTGATATGTTCTAACATCTTTGAAATATTAAGTTAAAAATTTAGCTGAACAGAATACATTGTTTTCTATAAGTTCCTGTATAGTTCGGGGTAGCTTTGCCCATTTCTGAGCTGCTTTGAAATCCAGTACTGACATTACGCCACCTCTTTCCCTTTCAATACCTCTTAGGGAATTTGTTAAAAATCTTAAATATACGATATCACGCTCAAAGTAGTTCATTTCTGGATAGCCCTATTATCTACAACCATAAATAGTACTTTACTGTCAGTCTTGTCGATTTCCCTTTGGGTGGCGCAAAAATAATATCATACTCATAGTTAAGTTTCTTAGTCATTGCATCGCAAACCGTTGGAGTCGCATTTACAAGACCCAACTCCTTTTGTAAATCTCCCGCTCGTAAAATATAAGTCCTTTCTCCTGCTGCCTTCTTTTGCTGCAAAAGATTGTCTATATAGCGCCTTACTTCCGAGACTGACATATTTGAAGCTAAGGGCTTCTCCATTTTGGGCAAAACTGAAGTAGCCTTTTTCTTAATCGTCGTTAAATGCTTCGATTGCAACATCTGCCTAAATCTAAGACTATCCTTAATAAATCCTAACTCCTCGATTGTCAAAGGTTCCGCATCGAGTCCCTGGGTTAACCACAAACCACTCCGGCTAATTCTATCCACAGGGCTATATTTGCCGAGCCAGTTATCATCCGGATGAAAATTATCTGAACAGTTCAGGAGTGAAATCAATGCTTCTTCAATCCGCAGTCTAGCTTCTTTATTGTTAATGGGAAAGCATACAAAGGATATATTATTGTGCAAGTAATCACTAACGGCGTTTTCAATTTCCGCCTCTTTTGCTTTGTCGATGGTGGTGGCTGTGTTCTTTTTGTTGGACATATCCAGTGTCCAAAGATCGAGATATGGATCATTACTCTTACTGAGCAAAGCTTTGCCGACATTTTTCCTGAAAATGCTTCCGTCTTTATTTTGACTGATAAAATGGTCTTTTAATCGTGCCTTTAAGCGGCCCTCAGCCGTGTGAGTCCCCACTCTTACAATCCTATCGAGTTCCCCGTGTTTTTGACCCGTCTCGAACATTATGTAGATTCCATCTTCAAAGGGAATCTTAGCAATCATTTGATAATCCATTCTGGGCATCCTATTAAATAACAGGTGTACCGCTTTGCACAGATTTGTTTCACGCTCAAAGTCTATTAAACGTCGAAGTGCAGGTTGCCTTTCCCCTTGCCGTTTGCCTTCTAGAGGCAGGCAATAGTTTGTGATACTGGGTAATAAATATTTGCAATAATTATTGCCTGCCAGAATAACAAACTCATCCTTTTCTAGAGATACCTTGTCTTTTAGCTGTGCTAAAACGTTCTTGCTCCAGTCTTTCTTTTCATCCTCAGATTTATCTAAGAGTGTATCATTGTAGGGCGCTAAGACCTTATCTTTCGATACAAGTCCATATTTTGCAGAAAGTATGTAAATATCGTCTGCAACAATTTCCGCATAAGCATAGTCAATTCGAAACGTCGGGCTTTTGGAATATAGCTCAACAGCAGAACAATCGTAGTCTTCTTTTAGGCTTGTACATGATATTAACGCTATTCTTGACAATATCACACCTTCTTCTGTCCGTTCTGATTTTCCCCCGATAGTTTAGACCTTACCGTTTATTCAGCCTAACAAAATTTCCAAACGCCTTAACCAAGTTCATATCAGGGAAGCATTAGCAAAAAAACGAAAAATGTTCGTTCCAAGGCAAAGTCTCAGTTAAACGAATTCCCCTAGACTTTAATAGTCCAATATGTTCTGATGAAGGAACAATGAAGAACGACCTCAAGGTTCCTCGTTTGTAAAACAGCGCGTATATGCTATCAACACCGAGTTTTTCCTTTAATTGATCTAACCGTTCTTTCACCTGAACTTCAGCTGGGCCGCTTCGGCATAAATGATGATAGATAACCAAACTTTGTCCGCGCTTTACGAAGGGAACCAATTCTTCAAAGAATGTATATTTAGGCCCGGTCTTTTGATGGGATTTAACTGACTTTACCTCCAACCCGTTATCAGGATCGACAAAAATCACGTCGCAGCCCAACGTCGCTTCAAGTGCTTTGCTACACCAACTGTTCCTGTAAGTAATCCGTTCGTTTCGTGCAGCAGGACTATTGTTAGGCATGCCCTCATAACTGAGGGGCGTCTCATAAAAAACAGTCTTTGTTGGTAGCACATTGAACTCTTTAATTATCGAAACATCTCTTTTACCTGCCTTAATGATCTCAGATAATGAATCATAAAGAGCTGGATCACCGCTTCTAAAACGCTCTAGATTCGACGTTGTCTGTTCCAAATAACGAATGTGTTTTCCATCATCGTTGTGATTCTCATCGGGTAAAAGATACCAGACGACTCCCAAGGATAGGTCCAATTCGTTGTTATTTCCCATGCACAATGCTTTAAGTAGATGGTACTTGCCAAAATCCCCAATATCACCGACGTACCTGTTCTGCATTCTTCCACTCCTTCTTCTCTTCTCTACTCTTTCTACACGAATTGCTGGTTACTTAAGTTAACGAAAAAGGTCGCTTTTAATAATTCCCAATACCTTTTGTCTAAAGGGTTCAAAAGAAACTCCTTTACTTCCGTAGTACATGAAGTGGCGACAAGCCATGATTACTCCCGTTTTACCGTTAGAATAGTTGAATTCCAGCAACGGAGCATGTTGTTCCATTTCTTCTATTGACTGTTCAATATCAATTGTGTTAGGAGAAATCAATCCTCGACTAACAAAATTATCTATAGCCTGATCCACCGTTTTCTTGCCATGTAGAATTATCAAGCTTGGCTTAAATTCCGTGACCAGACTACAAAATATATCCTTACCTTTCTCTATCACAAACTTAGGTTCCTTTTTAAGTGCCTTTAGATTGGCAGTCGGGTATGGAATAACATCCGTTTCAAGAATCGATGCGTCTGTATAGTTAGAGAGCCAAGAAAAAAATGAATTCATACCGATTCGGGTACGAGAAACTTCATCCTTATCCTGGCTAATTCTACTCGCTTTGTAAAAATCCATAAAATCTTGGTAGTTTAGAAGAAGGTCAACGTACTTATCTATTTCCATGTCCTTTGGGAATATTGGAGTAGCTGGGTTAATACCGACAAAGAATATGTCTACCTTTGATAAATCACCCTTGCAGATAAACGGTCGATAATAGGCTTTGCCAAGTTCTGGTGCAAAACTCATTTGCTTCAGAGAATCAAATGTGACCACAGTTACCCCTCCCATCATTTCCATATTACATTGTATAAACGAAAATAGATCATCAAGTCTCTCATCCTCGAAATAGCTTATGTATTACAATAATTTCTGGTAGTTCTCATTTGCCATTTCGACCACCACCACCTTAACTTGATTATACCACCTCAGTTTGACAAATTATTGAAGAGAACATGAATTCTGGGTCATTGCTCATTTTAATGTCTTTTCATTGTGATACAATTAGTCCATAAAGTATGAATATTGTGCCATCTAACCAAAACACCATAAATCATATTCAATCCCCTTCGTTAGTTAACAAAATCCCCGTGACTTCACCCAAGCCTTTATACCAGTTTTTTGGGGGGCGCTCTTTCTTGAGAGGGATATCTTTTTTAGAAAAATTTTACATATTGTCCTAAATTCGAAGAATTTTCTTGGTTTACGATAAAACCGAAAGGAAGATGAATGATGAGCGCAAGCCTTTTCGATCCTTTGGAACAAAATACTGAAATAAACCTTTTTAGTGAGCCTTCGCGATCTGGTAATCGAATTGATGTCGTACAGATGGAGTTTGTCGAAGCAAAAAGTGTGCAGTGGCAGGATTTATTCAAAGGTTTTGATAAAATGTATGCCATCACCTATTCCTCTGGGATGAAGTTTATCTGTGATTTATTGGAGACTTTCCAATATGCCGAAGTTATCTTTGGGTTTGAGGATGTTATGACCTATAGTTTACAGGAAATCATGGCTCACCAATTGAAAACAATCGAACGATTGAGATCAACTTCGAGCAAATCGAAGATCGATTTGGTTGCCAAAATAGATAACGGTTCTTTGAAAATGTTTGTAGCTCGAAAAAAATTATCCCACGAAAAAATCTATCTGCTCGAATCTACTGATGGGAAAAAGCGTGTCATTACCGGCTCTGCCAATATGTCCTATTCCGCTTTCTCTGGAAAGCAAAGGGAAAACATTAGCTATATCGATGGAGATAAAGCCTTTGACTGGTATAAAAATAGTTTTAATGAATTAAAGGAAATGAGTTCTGATAATATCTCAATTCCTGCCCTAACAGTGGCAGATGATTCGGAGAAGGTCGACGAGATTCCGATTATGAAAACAATCCAATTGAAAAAGGCCTTGGTCATCGAACCTGACACAGAGTATAAAGACGATGTCAGATTCGTTCTTGATGTGAAAAACTTAGCCAACAAATTCACTCCATTTATGCCTAAACCCGATAAAAAAGGAAAACAGATCTTGTCTCCTGAGATTGTCGTTCAAACCAGGCGTAGACTGATTGGCGCTGCTGTGCAGGAAAAGGAATTACGGAGCCAACATCCGCAACTGTTCATAGATATTCCACTCATGCAGGTTACTCTTAATGATACTAAATTAGATTTAAGCCCGACCACAAAGGAAATCCGAAATGATGTGGATTTGTTTCTTGACTATATGGCCGGCTATCAAAAATTTCATGGTGATACCGAAGGGATGCAATCTAAATACTATGCTTTCGCCAACTGGTTTTTCACAACGCCATTTATGGCCATTATGCGGGATATGGCAGTGAAATATAACCAGAACCTCCTGCCCTACCCTGTTTTTGGTTTAGTGTATGGTCAGAGTAAAGCTGGGAAAACAACTTTTTTAGAAACACTATTAAAAATGATGATTGGACAGAAGACCAAAATCTCAGCTCCTGATTTTACACGATCAACGATTGATGGGTTAAAGAGAAATGTTCAGGGTGCTCCGATCATTGTAGATGACCTCACACAGGCACGATTCTCACAACACGCAATTGAGACGATAAAAAACGATGATTTCGGAGTGGTCGATAATATAACTACATATCCAGCCGTGGTAATCAGCGCCAACGAAGATGTAAAAGCTGTTGCAGCTGAGGTTGTACGGAGAACAGTCATTTGTCACGTTCAGGCCGGACTTAAAAATACCGAGCTCATGAGAACAAGTACTGTGAGACGTGTTCAAAGAAATATCGGAACAGCCTTTTACAGAGAGTATTTAAGGCGAATGATTGCGAAAATTCCCGAGTTGTTAGATGTCCTAAAGAATGATGAAGATCAAGAAGCTCCAGATATTTTGGAAGTATCTTCAAAAATCTTATATGAGATTATCTCGGAACACTCCACTGAGGTTCCAAACTATGTACGCATTCTGACCCTAGATGATTATTTTTCCGAAAAGGTAACCGGTTCCCAGGCGATTAAGAAAATCAAGACCGCCTGGCAAATCAATCGCAAGGCCTTTGATATTAGCAGAAAACATAATCAGCTTCGATTCAACTCATCCTTGACAGCAAAACGCCTCTAACTTGAATATTTGAAGACCTTAACCCGCATGAATAGCGGGTTTTCTCAACTCAAAGCTGATTGTTTCTCTAAAACTGTAGGTCAAACTTTCCAGTTATTTTTATCAAATTAATTCTTTATCTCTAAGGGATTTACTGATATAATTGTGGGTAATAAAGTGAGCGGTGGTGAGCTTATTGTTTCCTCAAATTGTATCCACAAAAAAGGCCGATGGTAAGACCTACAGGTATCTCCATATCGTTGAGTCCTACAGGGACGGTAAAAGCGTGAAAAAACGCCGTATTGCCAGCTTGGGTAACATTGATGAGTATTCTGAAAAGGAAATCGAGCAGATCATTCTTAAACTGAATTCGCTCCTACAAAACAGGGTCTTGGGTTCGCTCAATGACCTTGATCCTAAAGCAACCTTACATTTTGGGGTCCCCTACGTGGTGCAATTTTTGTGGGATCAATTCGGTTTAACCAAGGCGATTCGTGATGCCCTAAAAGACCGTGAGGTAACGTTTGATGTGTCCGGTTACATACAAGCCATGGTTATCAACCGACTGATCGACCCTTCCAGCAAGATGCATTTATTTGACACGATCGAGGATCTTTATCTGCCAGATGTTTCACATAAATGGCAACTCCAACATTTCTATCGGACCCTCGATCATCTCATGGATATCAAGCCGCAGCTTGAAAAATTCTTGTATCATCGGCTCACAGATTTATTCAACCTGCAATTATCTTTGGTTCTTTACGATTTAACGAGTACCCATGTCACAGGGCATCATTGCCCTATTGCCAAGCATGGTCATACTCGCACCCATCGCCCCGATCTCGAACAGGTGGAACTCGGATTGTTGGTGACACCGGAAGGTCTTCCGATCACTCATGAAGTGTTCTCTGGCGAAACACCTGATAAAAATACCGTGCCGATGATCCTGAAACGTTTGAAAGAGGAATTCGCAGTAAAGCAATGTGTCTTTGTGGGTGATCGTGGGATGGTGACGGACAAAAATATCCTCGTGTTAGCTCAAGCTGGGTATCCCTATATTGTGGGGTATCATAAACGGGGCCGGATTGTCAGTGATACTTTGTTGCAAACGTATACGGACGTCCAGTCCTACGCAAAGTTGAAGGATAACCTATCTTACTTAGAGGTACCGACAGTCCAGGTAGAGGATGATAACAAAGAGGCTCACACAAGGTATATCTTGTGCTACAACCCGGTAAAAGCAGTTCATGACAAGGCATTTCGAATGGCTGCCATGGACGAAGCTGAAAATGCCCTTTCGGAACTACAACAACGATTAACCAAGCCTAAGCGGGGAAGGAAACCGGATCCGAAAAGCACCATGGTTAAGGTTGCGGAAATTCTAACAAAAAAGGGAGTAAAAGCGTTCTTTGAGGTAGACTACGATGGTCAACATTTGACCTATAGTCGCTATGAACCTGCCTTGGAGAAAGAAGCTTTGCTTGACGGTAAGTTTCTCGTCAAGACGAACACTAAGTTGCCAGCAGCGGAGGTTGTGCTTTCCTATAAGACCTTGATGAATGTCGAGCGTGCGTTTCGAGAAATTAAAAACTTTCTTGAAGTCGGACCCTTGTATCACTGGAATTCCAAACGAGTTGAGGGTCATATTTTCATCTGTGTGTTAGCCTATCTGTTTGAACAAGAACTTCAGGTATTGTACCGTAGGCATTGGCAAACTGAATCCGATAAGGCTCTCAAAATTTCGGAAGAAGCCGATCGGACTAAGAAACAATTGGAATTAAAGGATCGTTGGTTCACTGGGGAAAGCATCGTCAAAGAATTATCACGGTGGAATGTTTTGAAGGGCGAGTTTTTGGACAAAAAATTTCTCAGTGTACCACCTCCAACGACAATGGCCCAGCAAATGCTTTCTTTCGTTGGGATTCCATTGCCCGCTAAAATCATTCATTTAGACTAATCAATGTATCAAAATTAATACTCACATTCATTATTTTGCTCCGCCATCAGCGGGGCTAAAATAATGTGTAGTGCAAACTTGCACCCACAAACCCTTGCTGTTCCTGAGGCACTGTCAAGGATGAGATTCAACGCTGGCCAAACGTGGGAAGCCGACCGAATATTAAAAGAACTTCCTGAGGATTTGGAAGCTCATAAATCTGGAGAATGGATTGTTATGGATTTAAGTAAAGCTTCGGAGTTTTTTGGGATTACCTTCAGTAAGTTTGGGGGTATCATAAGTTTCTTTAAGGGTTAAGAAGAATTAAACAAAATACTTATAATCAGAAATTTTGTTCTATATGCTTAAAGTATAGCTGGGCAGGCTACAGAAATGCACTCGAATGCGGACAGGCAAACGGGTGCTTTTGTTATTACTAATGTCATTGAAACTTTCGTTTTGTTATAATTACTTGTCTAATAACTTTATCAAAAATAAAAAAAGCCCTTCGCGATACGAAAGACTACTCATGCTCAATTGTCAGAATTACAGTCGAATTGTTCGGGGCAATATTAACCTCAAACAATCGAGAGTGAATAAATACTTTGTCTATAATCCACATACAAATTAGTGAACTGAATCCAATAACCGTAGCAATGTTTGACGTCATACTTACCACCTCCCGAATGCCAACTATTACATTAAATCCCCAACAAACATTAGTTTTCCAATCTCTCGATTGGATGAGGCGGGACAATCAAACAATAACATATTCATCTCTTTCTTTCAATAAATAGTTAAACAAACAACTTATTGTCGGCATATCCTTTTTCAGATTTATTACTGTGTATTCAAGGCCTTTGATCAATGTTTCTTCATTAAATTTTTTTAACAGCAGATACAGATTTAGCTTGTTCAATTTTTTAGTGGTTAGGTGTAAAATTTTGTATTTTAAAATATGTTCATTGACACGTAATTTTTCAACGGTAGTTATAAGATTTTCTGACAAATCCAAATCTGGATAACTTACTAATATTTCTATGCCCGTTCGTGCTGGATTAAAATTCTTTATGTTCTCTAGGTTAGTATTCACGAAAATACAGTTCTCAAATGTTGCGTTCCTAAAGTTTGTATCTTTCAATAACGAACCTACAAATACACAGTGTTTAAACCTAGCTCCTGTAAAATTAGAATTCCTAAAATTAGCTCCCCAAAATTCCACACCAATAAACTCTGAATTCTTGAAACTACAACTTGTCATTATTGAACCTTTAAAATTAACATGCTTAAATGTGACATTTGAGAAAATAGCAGAGAAAGACCTGCTTTTTGAATAGAATTGATACTGTATAACTTGTTTATTCGATTTTCCTTTAAAAACATTCAATCTATTCATTTTCCTTCGCTTCCACATTTTTCGCTTAGCTTTCTTCATGATGCCAATTTGCTTACTTCTTTTCTTTTCTGCTTTTCTCTTACTCTTGGACTTTGCATTTTTATTAGTCACATTTTGCCCCCTATTAATGAGCATTTACCTCTCTCAAAATATTATGATGTTGGCCTTTGGTCATTCCAAAAGATGGGATGGGATACATCCCACCAAGCACTTTGTCAGACGAAGTAGAGACTTGCCCTCATGAAAGCAGAGCTTTATACTATGCGGAACTTGTCGTTCCGCATAGGTACCTGGCCGACGCGGAACATCAATAAATGACTGCTTAAAAGCCTGTTCCGCCGAGTACTCATTCACTTAGTTAGCTCAGTCTTACATTGACCCCAGGACCTTTAATGCTGCAGTCTTAGGATCACCATAGAAAATCGGATCAACGTGCTCAATAACGTCCGCATTGACATCTAGAAAACTCCGCTTGTTCTCGATCGGAATTAGAGCTCGCTTAGCACCATTGTCCATTGCTACTTGGAGTGGCTCAACCAGAGAGCGTAACGGCTTAATGTTACCTTGAACACTCATGTCTCCAAGTAATAAAAGGGCGGGACTAACAGGCACCCTCCTTAGTGCGGAATAACAGGCAATAAAGAATGCAACGCCAATCTCAGACTCCACTCGGTTTCCTAAAAGGTCTATCACCTCAATATGAAGATCCGAGGTATCAAGGTCACGGGCAATTCCCAACTCACCCTTCTTAGTTTGAACAAAGCTGAACGCTCTTTGAATAGATTCCTTTATTACTCCCGATACTCCACCTGCTGTCTTTAACTTTCCTGTCCCACTAGAGACAGAAACCTCAATGCGATAAAGCCCAACAGTTCCATCAGCGGTTATACCTCCGCCATAAGCTGTACCTGGGGCAAGTGGGTCCACTGAAATAAGATCACGCCCTCCTTGTTCAGGTACTCCAACAAAGCGCTCCTCCCCGGTTTCCTGAAAAGTGTAACTGAAGGAAGTCTGATAATACTCAAAGGAGCCCATTTTTTTCAGTTGTTCCTTAACCCGACGACGTCCCTCCAAGGCAAGCTCCAAAATCTCGGCCAGCTCATCATTCGTTGCCTCACCGTGCGGATAGATAATTTTCATTAGGCCCGAGACCGTCTTGCGAACTGCTTTCCTGTCACGGGCATTTAGATGCGAGCCAAGTGAGAAATAGTGATCGAATGCCTCAGTAAAATTATGTTTCCGCATTTCACGGAGCGCCTCAGCCAAATAATCAACCACAAACCCGTAGTGATTTGTAAATAGATCATTTTGCATCTTCGGTATTTCCCAGCCAGGGAGGTAGAAATGGAGACGGTCAATGAAAGCCATGTCGTCGCGGATAATATCGGGCATTGGTGCAAACAGATGACTCGACTGTACCATTACTTCCACAGGCTGGTTCGTATTTCCAAACATCGCTATACTTGCATCACCGGTGGTAGCCTCTTGACCACGCTGGAAGGTACCAGATTCGCAGTAGGTCTTCATTGTGGTTATTACTTCTTTGGGCATTTTCTGAAGATCAGCAACCTCGTCAAATCCTACTACATCCCATATTTGTACCATACCCTTCTGTCTACCACTCATGTGACCGAACAAGTTAGCAACGGTAGTCCCACCCGTAATCAACGCTGAGTAGGGTGAAATCTCTTGCACAACATAACTCTTACCAGTACCACGGGGGCCAAGCTCTACAAGGTTATAATTCCGCTCAGCCAGCGGGATAAGTCTGATTAGGAATAACAACTTTAGCCTACGAGACATCTCGGCTGGCTCATATCCCATACTTCGAAGCATTAAATCAATCCACTCGTCAGTCGTAAAATTACGCCGGCCAGCACGGTACAGCTCAAGATCAAATGTTGCAATTTGGATGGGTGTGAGCTTATCAATCCAGAACGGATACTTGCCTTTTCCGTCTTCGTCATACTGAAAGCGCATATCCAGTTGTGCCCATACACCACCGGTCAGCAACCGTTCATAATCACGAACGTACTGTGTAGGTACATGTAGGAACTTATGTCCGAAGTTATTTGCTTCTGCCCAATAATCTGAGTCAACAAGTCGCACCTTGACCTTGTCGATAAAAGTATACTTATGGTTTTCTTTGACCTTACTCTGAGCCTTTACTGATTCATCAGGGCGTATATAATTGTTGGCTAATGTATCATTAACGACCTGAAGCCCCATTTGAATTGCCACTTCGTCAACTGATGCACAGTATTTCCCCAGGAGGAACTCCAACACAAATACAGGCACATTGGCACCTACTTTGACCTTTCGGACTAGGTCCTTTCGAACAACTTTACCTGCAAACACTTGATTGGCTTTATCATCCAATGCATCTCTTGTTGGAATTTGATTGTAGCTCATATTTTACACTCCAAGTCTAACTGGAATATTTTTAGGAGACCGATACAGTTCGGCATCTGTGGTTGGATCTTGTATTACGACGCGTAACGATGATACAGTTTCGTCGCTCAGTAAAAATGCTACCGTTACTAGCTTTTCTGACGGAAGCTTTACGCAACCAGTATTTCTATCAAGTTCAGCGTCGATGGCCATACCAACCGCCCCAACTTGCCTTCCCTCCGCCATTAACAATGGACGAATAATCATAGTTTCTGGGAATAGTGACAAGTTAGGTCCTCCAAACTGTAGCGTGACACTGAAGATCCTATTTGTGATAGCGTCTGGTATGCCGGTAGCTTGGACGAGACTTACAAATGGTTGAGTCGTGAGACGGCCTTTTAATCGTACCGAAAGAATTGGAATTACTAATTCTTGAAGTGATAATCCTCCATGATGATACGCAAGATCTCCACCCGACTTAAAGACACCACTTCCAGTAGGGAATACAAAGTCGAGGTCAGAATCGTAGCCAAGAGAACTAGCGGCAACACGTACGCAGCCAATAGGTGTTTGCCCTCCATGGCCAATCCAACATCGGCGGTGCAATTCGATTTGGTTACCTCCCGGCGAATCAGTGCGCATTGACTCATCCCGGTCAGTCGCAAAGAAAAGATGGCCGTGGTCAGCTGTTACCACCGAATACTCTACTCCCACTAATGACAGCTTTTTAATAGCTCGTGCAAGATTGTCGATAACAGTGTCCATTACCTGACGTGCTTGGAAAGTTGAGCCTGTTTCACCGGCATGATCAATTTCCTGAGACCTAATGATTATTACTTGTCCACCCTCGAGCCTCTTAATTAGTTTGGACGCTCCCAGTCCCAAAAGATCATTAAGTGTTATGTCAACGAGACCGGGAACACGCGATGATATGAACTTCTTACGGGCTGGAAGATCAGGCATAAATGCGTCCTCAATACGTACTCCAAGCTTACCGTTCTGCTCGACCACCGAGAAACTACTTGATGCACCTGGTAAGAGTGCCCCCATTCCGATTGGAGTTATAGTTGGTATGGCTCCAAATGCGTGGCGCACTTCAACTTCAGCTACTGTTGGGAGACGCTGAGCTAACTCAAGGCCCATCTCAAATCGCAAAGCGTCAACAAGAAAGTAAGCTATTGGCTTTGGTTTATTATCGATAGTCTCGGGGAAAATCCGTGTTTGACCCATCGAAGATAATCCTGTCCAATTTGCCTTAACCATAGCCCGAGTAAATCCCTCAGCCATGCCCTGGCATACATCTTCGTATAAGCGCCGTACAACGAAAAGTGGTTGTTCATCAGGCTCTTCTTCTAGTGTCCCAACTAAGGTTTCAAGCCTACGCTGGGCCTGATCAAGGCGATACCAACCTTCCTTAGTGGTATATTCGTTAACCCACCAGTTGGGGTTATTATCAGCACTAGAGATCGCTATTTGAACCTGTATCGCTATTTCTCCTAGATTAGCCATCCGGCGGCAGGCTTCCCACTGGGCTTTCCTTCCAACGTCTGAGTCAAGCCAAAAGTTGTTTTCTCTCCCACCCACAAGAGATAGTGCTTCTTCAAAGCGATGTGATGCAATAAGGCTACTACAATATTCCAACATTTCTTTCTCTTCAAATCTAAAGGTATCGATGGATCCAAGTGCAGCGGCGGAAATGTTTGCATCTTGAAGCCCCAGTTCTCTCTCTACCTGGTCTGCAAGAACTGTATATTCGTTTGAGTATGCCGAACGAAGCTTACATGCAAATGTTTTAATATAATCTTCTTGGTCTTTAGTCTTGGGTAATGGTACGCTATCAAGGCTACTTGGAGCAGTACATTGAAGGTCAGCCCGAAACTCGTTTGCTAGAACGTAACGCACTGTAATAGCGCGTATTTTCGCTATCGCCGCCTCCTCAGATAGCTTTAAACCTAGCTGAGAGTCTACCAGCTTTACAAGTTCGCGTGTAGCCTCCTTCTTTTCTATTTCTTCATCTCGATTGTTTCGGGCAATCCATTCGGCTAAAATATCACTGTTTCCAGAAACTCCGTGAAAGATAGACTTGAGGATTGAAGGCCGCTCTGCCAATGCATCTTCTGATGATGCTCTTGCCAGGTCATAATAAGTTATTAGTTCTGAAGCAAGCATCTCATCGATGATTCCATCAGTATAGCGTTGCCTGAGAACGTTACGGGCCTGTCTCTTTAACTCTGGCTCGTAGCATTCACCAGCTTTTTCAAGTTCCATTAACACAGACCCGTGGCGGTCCCGTTCCTTAGCAGGGACATAGATGACAACCAATTCAGGCACATCACCGCAAACTAGGGGCTCAACAATTTTTCGCACCTCGAAATAAGAGCCATAGTACTCTACGAAATGAACTTGAATTTCATCGACAATAAGCGAGGTCGTCGAACCGTGAGTTTTCTGTTCTCCTACAAGTTCATTAATAAATAAAGTATACTCCTCTTGGGGATCGTACCAGACAATGACTTGGCGGTCCTTCACCTTCTTAGCAAGTTGCTTTACTATGTAATCGTGGAGTGGATGCATTACTTATTACCTCCTTTTGAGGAGACGACAGTCCCACGACTCCGCCCATTGATCGAGGCAACAGAAGTTCCAAGAAGCCTTTCTAACGCTGCCTTTGTTGCTGGTGAGGTTCTCTCACGTACCATCTCAACTATCGGGCGTGTGGGTATTTTACGCTGTACCAACTTACCGTTATTTCCCTGCACACAAAAGAAGTCTACTAGTCCGTGATTTAGAGCGAGGCTAATACTAATAGAACACTTAGGAATAACTCGCTCGGGCCATAAATTCATGGCCAAATGCGACCAATCATACTTTCCGGCACATAACGCATCCCAAGTTGTTTTAAGTTCTTTTTGCAATGTTTTACAATGCGGGACTAAGCGCCACAGAGGGGCAAAGTTGATTATCACACCGTCGTTGATATTGGGATTCCAAAGAGGAGCCAAATCTTTTACCTCCTGCAAAAATGCACGGAGCTCCCCCACAAAAGTTTCCTGTGCCATCAGTTGCTTCCGTTCACTCGCTCCCGGCGTAGATCCAAACTCTTGGCGCATTCCTTCAAGTTTACCCTCTTCGTGGGCAAGCTTTGGAGCAACATAATCGTTCTGGACCTTATAGAATGTATCTTTTGTAAACGCATGTGCATATATCCAAACAGAATAACTAGCTGACGGTGTTGCCAGTTGCCAGTAAATTGGTGACTTGCGACGGCTTTTGGAATACGTCTTAATGTGAAGAGAGAAAAACTCCTTGGCCAACCATGTACGACAATCATCGGCAGACAAGTCCCCTTCACTAATTGCACACCTTTCAAGAATGTCCATAAGAATTGTTCCAATGTCACTGCCATGACCAAGATCGTCAACAAGAATTACCTTAACAGGAAGAAGCGGTTCAGTGCCACTTGGGACCATTCCGGGACTCCTAACTGGTAAATGATCAAACGGCTCTGGCTCAAATGGTATAGAGCGTTCTCCTGTAGCCAGACGAAGGTCAAAACGACCAAAAGCAACGCCGACACACCAAGAAAGAAGTCCGGAACGGTCGTTTTGAACAGCATTTGATTGGACCTCGTCTAGATCATCGTCCTTTGGATCATTACAGATCTCTCCCGGTTCATGATTCAAGAGGCTTTCGATTACAGAACGGTCCTCGCCTTCCAATCCGTATAAATGAAAAACTATTTCATCAATCTTATCCTGAATGTCCGATAACTCTTGTTTGATAACCACCGAGTCAAAGGTATCAACACGCTTCCGTAACACCGTTGGTAGGACAAAAGCATGCGAAGTTTCATTGACCGTATCGAGAAGACGTTTTAGTGACCATGCACGATAAGCAAGTTCAGCAACTTGTTTTGAATAAGGTGCATATGGGACGACTCCAATAACCCCTACTTGATATGAGCGTGCAGCCGCGTCCCCAGCACCCACGAGAAGACTTATAAGTCCGTTAAATGGCGCTGAATTCATTAGAGCTAAAGCGAAAAACTCCTCTCCGGCAAAGAAGCCTGCTGAACCTTTAACAGAAAATACCCCTCCAGAAGGCCATATCCGTGCTGAAAAGCGTTTTGTGGTTCTATCACTCCACGTTAGTCCTGGGCGAAAGTAGAAATCTGTATTTTGGGGCCGTGAGCATATTTTACCAGTAATAGGATCTTTAAAGTTGCAGATTTCTGCACCGTTATCCGCCCAATTCACTACTAGGTGTATATCAGCGTAGAATGGCGAAAACACACCACCTTTAGCAAAATCAAACCATTTGCTACCAATATCCGTTTCAGATATTTCCCACCAAGTTCTTACAAAACGAAAATCGTCTGCGGTGGCAAGTCCCTGCCTTATTGCGCGTCCGCCTGCCTCAAAAGGTTCTAACCGTTTGAAAGTAGCGCGTACTCGATCACTAACCCAATAGGCAAACGGACTACCCGGTACTTCATTAAATCTATGAGGTTGAACCTTAAAATTTAGAGCTTGATCCGGTTCTTTGATGCTCCTAAGAAGTGCCGCCGCTTTATCCTCTACCTCTAAAAGACGAATAAATAAGGTCATGCTTTCACCTCCAGACAATACGCGGCAGTCTCTACCATTGCACTATCTAGTACACCATGTCCCAAGTCTACGAATATTACAGGTGGTGCCTTGGCAAGCAAGATCTCTTCGCGCCACTTCTGAAAGCTTGACAGGAAAAACCCTGTGCGCGACGTAATAGCACCTAACCGTGCGTTTGGGTATAAAAGCTCTATTCCTCGTTCTACAAACGCTGCGTATATATCGTTTTTTGTTTTTGGATATGCTTTCTCGAACTCCTTCTTAGCAACTATACTCCCTGCACCAAAAGGTGGATTCATTAGTACCACATCATATTTCTTTTCTGATAGTTCTAATAGACCTATACCTTGGGCAGCATCATCGGTGAACAATCGCCGCCGTGTTCGCCCTTCTGCATTGGCCTCTTCAAGAAAACGTTCTAGGGTATTTCGAAGTTTCTCTTCAGATGGTATAAACAATTGTAGTTGCCTATGCTCCTGTAACAGGTACTCGAGACGTAGCAGCATCCCCAATTCCCCAGCAAGTTTCAAAGTGTCAATGAGTTTAACAAAAAGTGCTTGAAGCATTTCATCTCGCAAACTCTTAGCAAATTCATGCACCATCTCTACCTCACCCGGCATTGGCTCAGCAATTACGATATTGGTACGGCGAACCAATGGCCTCACTGAACGAACAATTCCAAAACCTTGATAAGCACTCTGTGCTCTCATCCAAAGTGCAAGCTGGGCTATTTGAGCACATCGAGGATCGATATCAACACCATGCAAATTACACCTAAGAACCAATGAGGGAATTGCAAGACGCAAATCGTCCAGAACACGGTAGTCCTCCCTCAATGTGTGCCCAGTGATAATGCTTGCTGGGGACTCAATGTCATTCCATGCTTCTTCGTAAATTACTAGCAATAATTCGAAGGCATAAAGAAGGAAGTGACCTGAACCACATGCGGGGTCCAGTATGCGCAAGTCGCGAGGGTCTTTCTTTTCCCGTGTCGGGCGTAATTCCTCTTGATTATTTACAAGGTACTGACACGTCTTCACAAGTTGTGTTTTTCCCTGCCGCATTTCATACCAGATACACCCAAGAGTGTTATCTGTTAGAAACTGAACAACATAGCGAGGTGTGAAGAACTGGTTGCGTACGGCAAGCTCACGGCTATTACGCGGTGCCTGAGACTCTTCACGCATAGCACGACGTTCTTCACCCGAGTTGAAAAACTGGTACATCCAGCCGAGTGTTTCGTCTTCACTCCATACACCGGAAAGCTCGGGACCATTCAAAATGTTAAGCAGATCTTCGAATGTCTGTCGCTTCGGCCACAGTACAGATGCTGGGTCGCGACGGTCAAATAGCACCTTTACCTCAGTAGAGAGCTCGTCAAAGATGTTTTCTAAATAAAGACGATATCCAGTATGGTCGGGCAGTAGGGCAATTCCTTGCGCAAGACCACAGAACTCTCTATAGCCGATTGATTGCTCTCCCTTGGATATGCACTCTTGCACAAGTTCACGTGATTCGAGCATCTTAAGAGCAAATATTCTATTAAGAAACGTAAAAGCTGTTTCACGAATATAGTGGAGAATGGCATCGGCTGAATTCATACCTCCGGCTCGTTTGTGCTCAATGACAGCAACCATCTTATTCCGGAGCAATTTCTGACGAGAAGATAGATGTGCTCCCCCAAGAGGGGAGAAACTACCGGACTTCAGAATATCGTATGTGCCCTCAAGAATAGAGGCAAAGTCATCCTCTAACAGTATACGAGCACGTTGTGTGGCTCTCTCTATTGAATTACGGGTTTCCTTATCCATTCTGCGCCCCCTATAGTACGATTACCTTTTTCCCTGCGCCAATTATGTGGGCGCATTCCTCGCGGATTCCCGACAGTGCAGCTTCGAGTTGCTCGACAGTTTCGATTCCACCAGAAAAGTAACTTCCCAGACTGAGGGTCACTAATCGATCGCCTTCTATTATCCGATGTACCTGGGCAATCGCGGCCTTAATACGTGATTCACACGCGTCATACTCTGAGCGCAGTTGGTTAATCGGCAGTCTTTTATCATCATCCTTAGACATCCCTCGTGCTAAAGGCGCAGAAATACGTTGTTGCTGTTCCTCACTAACTTGTGCCCATCCCTCAGTTTTAATGAGCTGATCTAAACCATTGGAATATACATTAATACGTGCCAGAATGACTTCCTCGTAACGCCTATCGTACTCGGATTCGATTGCTTTGGTATATTGTTCAATTAGCTGTAACTCACGGAAAAATGTTTCGCGTGCTAGGATATCTTCGAGTACCTCTGCTTTTGTCCTTAGGTCACATGATACGTCACTTTCTTCTTTCAAAAACGGCCACGCTACTCTGAGAGCTACTTTAGCACGACTAAGATTTCGAAGACCTTGCTCCGTAAACGCTTGCTCAAGTTCTGAACCTCGCTTGATGGCCTCCTTTATCGAACGATGGGACGAATTAAATATGGTTATAGCATTCTCGTCGGTCCCACGCATGATTGCCTTCATTTGACCAAAAGCATCTTCAAGTAAATAAACCCCTGGGAATCGATTTGTAGCTAAATGACTCAATGCGCCAGAAATTATATCTTCGTGACGAGCAATTTCGCGTCGAAGTTCTGTAGCAATAGAACTCGAATTAAGTTCTCGGACCTCACTACCGAAAGTGTCCCTAAATGCCTCAGATGCTTTAACCAATTCCTGAAACTCCATTCCCTTCTTAGGACGGAATGATGATTGACGGAACATATTGTTATTCGAGAAGGTCTCCTTGGCCTCAATAGTAGTCACAGTATCGATTACTTGACCTTTACTTGTCGCTTCAATCTGACCAGCACGCAGTAGACTAATTACGAATAAACGAACAACCTCAAATTCCCAGCCGAAAGGTTCATTAACAAACTCATCAGTTAAATATCGTCCACTCGCATTATCCCCATAATTGGTACGCTCCACGATACGACTATAAACTTCAGCTAAAGGACCACTCTCAATGTTGAAAACAGCTTTCCCCTTTTCATCGCGTAGAAGTCCGAGGTTACTGAACACCATGGGTAGCCCTTGTAAGTTCTCTGCGGAAAATAATGTTTCCACACTCTTCTTTGCATCGCTTGATCGAACAGCGGCTTCTTTAAAACGATCGAAAACCTCAGGTAGCACGTATCCGAGGATCTCGGCCACGCTTTTACCTATATCTACCGCTCTGTCTCCTGGGCTTCGATCATTCCCACGAAAGTAAACATTCCCAGCTAGACATGCAACCTTAAGTAAACGACGCAGTTCGTCTTGATGCCTACGTAAGCGAATTTTCTCATCAGTGACAAGTGCTGTCTCATCAGCAGTTTTGGCCTCACGTTCCTTATGAGAAAGAATTGCTTTGGAACGGAACGCCTCGACGATCTCCTTATCAAGGGTATCATTTAATGGAACAGTCCAATATACATTCTTTCTCTCGAGCTGACTCCGCTCACGCAACTCTATAGTTAAATCCTTATACTCCTTGCCACTTTCGCCCATGTAGACATGGAAAACCATATCTCCATCCACGGCACCCTTACCTTGTATTGCCAGCCCAGCCCTAAAGGTCTTTGCTTCAAACAGAGTATGAAAAGGTTGCGGCTGCCAAAAACTTGTCAGAGCTTCAGAATACAAACGGTGAGTATCACCATGCTCAGGATTACTTCCATTTCGCAAACGCTCCCAATCATCTTCGGCCGGGGTTGGAATCCGATAACCATCATCACTGTGTCGAACTTTATGAGCCGCTTCAAGTAGGCGAAGGGCTTCCCTCACCGAAGCGAGTTGGGAATCGGCTGTCATACTTGGATGAAGTGCTGAGGCAATATTTTCAGCAGTTCTGTGGACACTTTTAACATATTGTAAAAGGCAAATCACCTTCGCCACTGATTGGGCAAGGGGATGGTCAACTTCTTTCCCTATTCCAATGATCTTAGCACGAACGTCAGAACTGATATTTCCTTCAACTAGATCGTACACCTGATCTAGGCGAGCTAACGACCCAACGTTATGTTCGGCAAGATTCACAGCGGGGTTAATCAAGAGTTGCTGAGCTAGCTTAATAATAGTTCTATTTGCACCACCTACATGCCTACTAACCCCACCCTGAGTTCGGAGACCAGAGACCACCTGGATAATAAGGTCAATTTGATATGGGAGGAGCGGGTAAAGATCTATAAAACTGGCGCGGGTTAACTCAGGTAACCTAATATCGGCAGTCAATCGTGTACTCTCGCTAAGTCGCCCCCGATGTTCGTCAAAGAGCTTTCCAAGCATCGCCTGCGCAGGAGCATTCTTAGCTAAAACTCTGCGACTTGTTACCTCAGAGATGTCTGATGGTTCTAAATGAACCTGTTGCGGAAACCTATCCATAAGCCGAGCAAGTTCGATCTTCTTATCATCCAGTCCACTAACCAGTTCGCCAAGCTTTTCTTGTGAGGTAACCACAATCCAAAGCTTACCACGTCCTTTAACGCCTAGGCTCTGAACCACTGCCTGAAGGTCAAGCATCTTTTGAACATCGCGAGCAACAAACTGTCCAACTTCATCAATGACAAACATCAAACTGTGCCCTGGACGGCGCCGCCCCATGAGTTCATTGGCCCTCTCTGCAAGTTTTCCTGGTGTGATGTCGGCTTTGTTCTTGACGGCCTTTACCCACGAATCTGCCATTGGGTATGTATCTTCATCCATTCTATGAATTACGCGACTAGCCTCGCTAAGAGCAAAAGCGACTTTACCTTTTTCGACGTTCCAGTCTTTCTTATAGAGGATTTTATACTCCTCTTCGAACCGACTGAGTTCCCCCTTCTCCTCTAGAGCAATCTCCAACTCAGCTAGGTCAAGGTCCTTTGCGTAACCAAGACTTTGTAGAAATAGACCGTACATAATCTCCGTCAGGGTTTGGTTGCCACTCCGAATACCACGGTCTGTTGAAACATCAAATATTACCGCATGAGTCGGAATATGTTCATTGATCGACTTGAGTAAAACCTGTAGCTTCCCGTCTTCGGTCTGATACGCGAACTTTTCTGCGGCCGATTCGCCAGTTATTGACCGATTAGAAATGGATAGCCCTAGCATCTTAGCGAAACTAGATTTACCAGAGCCAAAAAAACCTGATACCCAAATTGCAATTCCCTCGTGAGGCTTATTTGGAGTTTCACTATATGCTTCAAATATATTGGTATAGTAGGCTCCGATAGCTTTGGTTACAATATACTCTTTGATCTCATCGAGTATAATTTCTTCGTCATTTTGGTCAACCTTGATAACTTCCTCGATACGACGAGTAATGTTATTAGCATAAAGCCCTTTTATACGTTGGGTTGTCATCGTTGGCTAACCCCCATTAGAATATTTTCGGACGATAATTGTGCTCCGCATCAAGTACGCCCATAAAACGAAGTCCTGATGCACCGTCCATATTGCCGGGATAAAAAAGGACGGTTGGCACATACACGTGCCCTTTTAGCTGCTCTAGAAGTGAAAAAGTACGATATACTGGGAAAAGCGCCCCGGTTCGGGTTATAAACACAATGTCCCGTAATGGATCTGGATTCTCTGGCATTCGTGCAGCTACTAAATTCACAAGAGGCTCGTACTCCGACAATACGGCGTGCACGGTCTCTATTATACTTTCAACTCCTTGGTCGCGTTCTGCAGCAAACCAGTCCTCAATAGGACGCTGGGAACACATTGCTTCGTCGAGACACTCAGCAAGTGAAATCCTTTTAATACGCTTTCCCTTTTGAGTAAGGCGGGTCTCAAGCAATGTAACCTGTTTTCGCAGTTGAAACTCTTCGTCTGGGTTATAGTGAAAGATTACATACGGCATATCATGGTAGGCACTAATACGTTCGCGAGGATCACGAATTTCAAGAACTGGCTCGAGAACTTGCTTAATTCTTTGCTCAAGGTCACTCATTTTATCATCACCTCTGCATAATGGCTGGCGCTGGAACATGGCAGTGTTAATTCAACTAGGCTCCCAGCTGCCTGATAATCAAGTTTACGGAACTGGTGAAGGCGAAGCAGTTCCCGCTCAACATCAGCTGGGCGCATTAACGCTGTTCTCCAGATGGGGCTCGTAATCACCTTCGAGGTGCTTCCTTCATATTCAGCTATTCTCTGAGCCCAATAAATAAAACAGCGATCAGATAAGTGGAAAGTAGCAAAGTTACGTTTTAACCTTGTTCCACTCAAAATACCAAGATCAGTTGCCATCCGTATTAAGTCTAAGGCAGTCCTCTTTACGCCATAGTCACTAAGACTTTTCACTCCAGGATTCAACCGTGGCCAGTTTTCGAAAACAAATGGGCTTACATCTTCTCCTCTAATCACAAAACGGCCGTCAATGAACTCAGGAAATAGCCAATCTACAGCGAATGAAAGATATAACTCCTCATGAATACTAATCCACAAGAGCAGACATGAGCACCATTCTTCGAAGGGAAGACCTGCTTGCGCAAGCTTGATAAGTTGTTGTGCATCTTCCTTACCACGAAATCTTCGACGTATCGTTGTAAGTACTTCTTTTTCCCAGGAAGCAGTTTGATACATCCCGCTAAGACCATGGAGTAAATTTTCTTCAAATGACAGATCATCATTCCATTTTGAAAACAACGCATAGGTATCTGTTGTCATTGCTCCCTTACGTACCAATCGTTGACATATATTGTTTTCTCTAGCCATTATGGACACCTCTTATAAGGTACGACAAGATTACCAACTTGTCCAAGTGCAAAGCCCATAGCAAGTTGAACAATGTCCTCATCTTGTCCAGAAAACAATCCTGATAATTGAGCTGAAGGTCCTTCACCAGACCGTTTTAGCCTAGAAAGATTTTGAACATCGCTGTTAGTGACGAGTTCAAAGTTTTGGAGTGTTTTGAGCAGCTCATTACCTTGTATGGACTCAACTTTCTCAAAGAACGGTTGCCAATCACTGGCTCTATCAAGCCACCGTTCCCAGCTAGTATTAAACTCTTCCTCAATATCTTCAGGTAAGTTCCATAGAGTAGCACAACCGGGAGGATTAAAGACCTCATTACAGCGGTGTGATGCAACGGCAAAAACGGATCTAGCCTGTGCAAAGTGATGGGTACGTGGAAAACCTCGGCGGAGGGTCATTGATCCGAGACGTCCAAGCTGGCCCTTGGTATTCCACCACTTCGCTAGATCCATCTCACCAAAACGAGCAACGACCAGGCGAAGTTTAAATAGTAACTCTATGTCAATAGTAAAGTTATT